>JBAUHR010000424.1:0-23586 GCA_049680385.1 Rubripirellula sp.
GGTCATCGCTTGGCGGCTGACTTCGCTGTAACGAAGCGATCGGGTCACTGCAAAAATCGATCGCGTGATAACCGGCGGGGCGATGATTCCCACTGGCCCCGATGCCACCAAACGGCATCACACCTGCCGCCCCAGTGGTCGGGCCGTTCCAGTTCACGACGCCAGCGTGAATTTCGTTGACAAAATGTTCGAACATGATTTTGGTTCCGCCGATCAATGACGCCGCCAAACCGTAGGGCGTTGACGAGGCCGACTGAACTGCGGCATCAAAGTCAGCAGCGCGGTCGATCACTAACATGGGACCAAACCATTCCAGGTCTGCGATCGTTTGCTTGGCCTGGTCCGTCAAACCACTCGCGTCCACGATGGCGGGGTGAACCAGCGACGGTAAACGGTCGTCCACACGCCATGGTAGCAAAGGTTTGCACCCGAGGCTGACGAGACGCTGGTAGGTTTGATGCAGAGTGGTTGCCGCAGCATCACAAATGACAGGCCCGACTTGCGCTGATGCATCGACTGGCAGGCCGACTCGTAACTGTTTCGCAGCATCCACTAACGCAGTGATTTGTGATTCGGTGTTCGCGCCTTTGACAAAGATTGCTCGTCTAGCACAGGTGCATCGCTGGCCCGCGGAAACGAATGACGAGAACGAGACCAAGTTCGCGGTTGTTAAAGAATCTGCGTCCGGTGCCACGACGACAGGATTGTTGCCGCCCATTTCGAGGGCCAGCATGACCTCGGGGCGACCGGCAAGTTGGCGGTGGATCGCCGCCCCTGCCCCGCGACTGCCCGTCAAGAAAACGCCATCAACATCGGGAGAGTCAATCGCAGTGATTGCCGTTTGTGTGCCGCCAACGATCATCTGCAAAGTATCGCTTGGCAGTCCGACTGCGTTCCAAGCTCGCATCATCCAGTCGCCGACCGCCGTCGCTTGCTCGCTGGGTTTGAACACGATCGCGTTGCCAGCGATCAATAGCGGTACGATCTGACCGCCGGGCAAGTGCAAGGGGAAATTGAACGGGCCCAGGACCAATGCCGTGCCGATGGGGCGATAGCGAACGTGACGCTCGACAGAACCCGATTGCGGCTCGATCGCGAAAGCGCTGCGCCGCTGCCGGAATGCTGAAATGGACAGTTCAATTTTGGCGATCGACGCGCTGACTTCCGCATCCGCATCCCACGACAACTTGCCGACTTCTAGTGAAATCAGGTCACGAATTTCGTCACGGTGCTCAGTCAAATATTCGGCGTACCGTCGCACCCATGCGATTCGCTGGTCGACCGAAATTTGGCGAAAACGAAGGGCCGCCAGTCGAGCACGCCCAAAAACCGCCGTGATTTCCTGTGAACACGGCAATTCAGCCGTGAACAAGGTTTCGCCGGTGATCGCAGCGCGACTTGAAAAAATAGTAGTCAATTTTTTTCCTCGACCTCCCGACCCCGTGTGAAAACCGGACCTAGGTTCTAAGTAGATGAGTTGCTCATTGGAGCACTGCACTACTGACACAATCTCGCTCTCGGAGTCTACCAAAGATGAAACGTAATAAGAAAAGCGGTTTCTCGCTGCTCGAAGTCATTGCTGCTGTTGTCATTCTAGCTGTTGTTGCCGCCGCGACTGTCGCCACGGTTGCTCCGATGCGAGCCAAGAGCGAAGACAAGCTGAAAGATCAAGAAATCGCCTCGCTAAACGCGATGTCACAAACTTACTACCTGGAACATGGTTCGTTTCCGTCCAGTGCTATTGATCTTGGTGCCCAGGGATACCTGCCCTATCGCACGGCCGCTGAAAAAACTCGTGTCAAAGAAATGACAACGAAGTACAGGTACACCGAAAGCCGCGGCGAGTTCCGAAAGTAATTCCAACTTTCGAGAGACTTCGTCGCTCGATTTCGGAAGAAGATACTGATTGACTCCGATTGTCCGGTTCTGGGTTATCACGGTCTTATTTTGGGCCGGAATAATTTTGGGTCGGACTTTTTTATTTTGAAAGACGGATATCGATAATGGTTCACCGCTTTCCTGCTAGGTCGATCGATCAAAGTATTCACAAGGGCGTTTCGTTGATCGAGACGATCTTGGTAGTCATGTTGCTGGCGTCAGCGATGGTTGCCGGTTCGTTCATGCTTGACGGCCAATGGCTAAGTCGGCGCGGCGCAACCGACCTGACCAACCACGTGCATGAAACCATCGCGATGTCACGCAATACTGCGATCAGTCATCAGACGAACGTGCTTGTTCGGCACGATAATGTTGGCGGTCACGAAGTGCTGACGATCGCTGAAGAGGCTGGCCCGTTTTCACCGGGAAAGAAATGGCAAGTTGACCTTGGCGAACAACTGAAAATTAGTGGTTCACCCACTGAGATTTGGTTCAAAGCGACCGGATCGGCCGACCGAGGTTTGGAATGGAAAATCAGTGACGGCGTTACTGCCGGACTTGTCTTGGTGACCGCTGTCGACGGCAATGTGACTCGCAAACTGCCCTAAGAGCTTCAACATGAATCATTCGCAACTCAAGAAAAATTTTTCCCGACATCGCCGTGGCGCTTCGTTGATTGACGTTGCGGTTGGATCGATGCTTTTGGCGTTGCTGTTGATTCCATCGGTGCGTTGGATCGGGCAATCGCAAACCATCAACCGACGTGTCGAAGATCGCGACGCCATGCTGTTCGAAGCTGAACAGTTCATCGAAATTTTGACGGTCAAAATGTCCGAACCCAGCGCGTTTGATGATGCTTTCAACCGGCCGATGAATAGCGTGACAAAGGTTCAAACGCCGGGTGGAAAGATCTACCTCGCTCGCTACCAAGTCGGCCCCGACAAGACTCTGCCATCCGCACAATTACTGTCCATCGACGTCACCGTCTGGCGAGACGCCGATTCGGACGGCAATCTGGACGCCAACGAAGTCACAGAAACTCTGCAAACTCAAGTGGCGGCACCGTAATGAGCACTCGCAAACCACAGGGGTTCGGGCCCCGTTCAATTCGGCGTCAAGGAATCAGCTTGATTGAAGTGATCGCATGCACTGCGATCGTTGCGGTCATGATCGTTCCGATCGCCAGCGTGATTCGAGCATCCGGACGAGCAATCGCTAGTTCGGCAGAAATGAACAACGAAGCCAAATTGCGATCCGGAATCCGCTGGGTCAAAGACACGATCCACAGCGGGACCGTGGTTGATATCGGCTCGCGAAATCTAACGCTAGTGATGGCGAGCGGTGACAAGGCCGAGTTGGTCTTGGATTCCAGCAATCTGATTTTCAGCGACGGTCGCACTAAAACGGTCGTGCTTGAAAATGTCGGGCGATTCGAATGCGAAGCGATCATGCGATCCGAAAAACCGATCAGCATGATCGGAGTCGCGATCCGGATCGAAGGCAAAGACCCTCGTACTGGGGCCGCGTTTAAACTTGAGTCGCTGGTTGCGACCGCTCCCCAATCTGCATGATCCGCCTGCGGCAACAAAGAAAACTCTGATGTCAAAACGAACTCGAAAACACAATCGACGCGGATCCGCATTGTTGATCTGTACGCTTGCGGCCACCGTATTGTCGATGGCGACCATCGCGATCGTTCGCAGCAACCAACGCAGTGTCGCCCGTGTCGATGCAACCCGAACTGCGATTCAGAGCCGACTTGCCGCCGATGGATTGTTGCAGCGATCGCTGGCGATGCTACGAGAAGATCCGAAACTAAGTGGCGAAATTCGTGACAAGTATTCGAAGCATCCTGAACGACGCATCGAACTGCGACCGCTGACTTCGACAACCACGATGATCCAGGTATTCCTTTATGAAGGATCCAAAATCCCAGCGGTCACTCGAATCGTTGATGTTGAATCACTGGCCAAAGGCGGAAACGGTGTGGTCAACGAAGACGTAAAAACCGGCGGTATTAAGCCGGCGTACGAAAAGACCACGACAGCCGATAAAACCACGGTGTCCAAATACGACGAGAAGACGTCGGTGTTCTCGGTCGAGAAAGCCGCATCACGCTAGCTGCCGGCCGACTCTTCCGCTCGCTGCATCGCTTCGAGCGAGATCTTCAATTGGTTTCGAGCACGACTGAGTCGGCTGCGAACCGTGCCGATTGAAATGTCTAGAATTTCGGCGATGTCTTCGTACGAGTGCTCTTCCATTTCTCGCAGCACCAAAATGCCGCGATGTTCTTCGGTCAACGTCAGCATGGCTTGGCGAACGGACGCAACACGCTCGCGGCGCAGCATCGGTTCATCGACGGGCACCGTCTCGTCGACAACTTCAAGTCCGTTGATTTCTCGCCAATAGTCCAACGAGATTTTGGCTCGCTTGCGACGGCGTTTTGATAGAGCGCTGTTGAACGCGATCCGGTACAGCCACGTGAAGAACTGGCTGTTGCGCTGGAAGGTGTCCAGTTTGACGAATGCGCTGATGAACGCTTCTTGGACAACGTCTTCGGCATCTTCGGGCGAACCGGTGACTTGCAGCATCGACGAAAAGAGCCGGTCTTGATGCAATTGAACCAATGATGTGAACGCAGTGCGGTCACCTTCAAGGGCTCGATCGATCAGATAAGACTCTTCCGCCACTCGCCGTCTTTCACAAACTAAAAAAGGAGAACGATCGAACAACAACTGTCGTCGTGCGGCTGCCAGCCTGCGACTCAGGCTGCAGACCGGGGACACAGGCTGGCAGCCTGTGCTACGAACCTGACAGTCATTGTCCGTCTACGATGGTCCTCTAGTTTATCAGCCGACGGCAAAGAAAACCGGAAGATCGCGATCTTTTCTCGCCAGTTCAGTAAGCCAGCTCAGTACGCTATTTCAGAGCTTTAGTTCAATTCGCCGGTCCCCAGCGACCCGCTCAGGTGCCGCTGCAGATAGGTCGCTCGCTCGACGTTTCGGTCGGACGAACCGAGCAGCCGGCCATGCAGTTTTTGCAAGTGAGCGGGCTGCGTGTCGATGAACAGCTTGTTGATGGTGCCAACGGGAACGTCGCTGATTAGCCCCAAATTGACGCCCATTCGCACCTTTGACAGGTAATGCATCGTTTCTTCGCTGCTAATTTTTTTGGCCGTGCTTAGGATTCCCAGCGCTCGGCTGACATCATCATGCAGATCCTTCTGGCCCTGATTGACCAGGAAGTCGCGTGCTTTTCGTTCGTATTCGATGATTCGCGGTACGACGTTCTCGCCGACCAACGACACCAAGTCTTCCTCGCTATGTCCGAGCGTGATTTGGTTGCTGACCTGGTAAAAATCGCCGGTGTACTGGGAACCTTCGCCATACAAACCTCGCACGGTGACGTTGATTCGCTGCATGCTGCGAAAGACTTTTTCGATTTGCTGGGTGATCACGAGCGCCGGCAAATGCAGCATCACGCTGACACGCAGTCCGGTTCCCACGTTCGTCGGGCAAGCCGTCAGGTAACCGTACTTTTGGTTGTACGCGTAAAGGATCGACCCTTCGAGTTGATCGTCGAGCGAATTGATTTGATCCCAAGCACTTCGCAGATCCAAGCCACTGTGCATGACCTGGATTCGCAAATGGTCTTCTTCGTTGACCATCACGCTGTATTGTTCGTTCGGATCAATCGCGACGGCACGAGAGCCTTCGGCGTCGGCGATTTCGCGGCTGATCAATTGTCGCTCGACCAAAAACTGGCGATCGATTTCTGACAACTGTTCGATATCGACATAGCGAATGTCGTCCCAGCCTTCGATCGCTTCCATTCGTGCACGAACCGTTCGTTCGATGCTGACACGATCTTCGTCACTGCAGCGACGGATGAATGGAAAGTCGGCCAGGTTTCGCGCCAAACGAATCCGACTGCTGATGACGATGTCGGATTCTGGGCCTGTGCCGCGAAGCCATTCGCCAGAGTGCAAGGCAAGTTTGTTGAAGTCAGTGTCGCGTTTCACTAGGACCGGTCTCCCGGCGACTTCTTGGAATCGCCTTTTGTTTTTTGGGCAGCCGATTTGGCGTCGTCTTCGCCAGCTTCGATTCCGGCGTTTTCAATTTGTCGAAGCTCGTCTCGGATTTCGGACGCACGTTCATAGTCTTCACGCTCGATCGCTTCTTCCATTTCGCGTCGCAACTGGATCATGATCGCCTGCGAGTCGGCCGAAGCCGCTGCGCGTCGCGGTCGTTTGCCGGTGTGTTCGAGCGAGTCGTGGATATTGGTCAGCAGCGGCTCGAGATCCGATTCGAAGTGCGTGTAATCATACGGGCACCCCAACCGACCGGTGCTGCGGAACTCAAAGAAACTGATCCCACAAACCGGGCACTCTTTACGATCAAGTTCGGCCAATTCCTTTTTGGTCTGACCAAGATTCAGTTGCTTGGCCAATGCCCCGGCAACCGAGACGGCAGGACTAGCGCTGTCTTTCTGTAAGAAACCACGAGCGTGTTCCTCGCAGAGGTGCATCACCTGAGGCCCGTTGGGCTCGGTCAGTTCTGTGATGTGAAAAGTCGCCGGTTTTTCGCAGTATTGGCACTTCATGTTGGACTCCGATGGGCCGTGGCCGCCGTTACTGCGCTTGTTGAAAACGCTCCTCCGACCTGAACATGGATTCTATCGCTGCCCTTGGTGCTGTCAACGAAGGGACGGCAAGCGGACCGCAAACACGGTTGCAGTCCCCTACACGTCAACCGCGGCGGGCACGACACTGATAAAGCGAATAAGATCACAGCATGACGGTTGCCGAACCGTCTTTTTGACGCGGTCGCTCTGTCTAGATCCCCCCCTCAGCCACCCCATTCTCGATGCACACACCAGCCGCAAATGACTTTGCCGCCTTGGCCGTCAAACATGACTTTGTTCCGGTCTATCGACGTTTGCTTAGTGACACGTTGACGCCGGTGACCGCGTTCCGATTGCTCGACGATGGCGGTCCTGCCTGTCTGTTCGAGAGCGTGATCGGCGGCGAGAAAGTCGGCCGATACAGTTTTCTTGCGGCTCAGCCGATTCGCCGTTTCGTTGCCCGCGGCCAGCAAATCACGGTGACTCAGAGCGATGGATCGCCGCCCCAGCAATCGACCGCCAAAGACCCGCTGGACGAGTTTCGACGACACTTTCATTTTTCAGTCGCGGCGCTGGATGGGCTGCCACCGTTTGTCGGCGGCGCGATTGGATATGCCGGTTACGACGTCGTCCGTTATGTCGAACACCTACCCAACGCACCGGCTGACGATCGCGAAATCCCAGACCTCGATTTTGGTTTCTACCATACGCTTTGCGTGTTCGATCACGTCGACAAGACCATCACGATCGTGTCGTTGGCTGATTGCCGCGAAGTAGGCGACGTGGCGACCGCCGAAGTGGCCTACCGTGACACTTGCCGACGCGTGGACGAGACGATTGCGAAGCTATCCGTTGGATCCAGCGGACACACGCCCGACGAATGGAATCCCAAGTCATGGCAGCAAAAGATCGCAAAGCGGCCGCTCGAAGCCGTATCGAACTTTACTAAAGAAGCGTTCGAAGCCGCCGTGCGGACCTGTGCCGAGTTCATTCGCGCTGGCGACATTTTCCAAGTCGTGCCTAGCCAACGATGGTCGATGAAGACGGATGTTGATCCGCTAGAAATCTATCGATCGCTGCGAGTGGTGAACCCGAGTCCGTTCATGTTCTTTGTTCGCACGCCGGACTGCGTTCTGGTCGGTTGTTCGCCCGAAATCATGTGCCGCGTGGCAGATCGCACGGTCACGGTTCGGCCGTTGGCAGGAACTCGCAAACGAGGCAAGGACGAAAAAGAAGATCGTCAACTCGAAAAAGAACTGCTCGCCGATCCTAAGGAACGCGCTGAACACGTGATGTTGGTCGACCTTGGACGCAACGATATCGGCCGTATCGCCCAGTTCGGTAGCGTCGAATTGACGGAAATCATGGTCGTCGAACGGTACAGCCACGTCATGCACATCAGCAGCGAAGTCCAGGGCAAGCTGCGAGACGACCTGGATGCGTTTGATGCTTTGAAAGCCTGTTTGCCGGCCGGAACCGTGTCGGGGGCTCCCAAGGTACGAGCGATGGAAGTGATTGATTCGATCGAGCCTCATCGCCGTGGCCCCTATGGCGGCGCGGTCGGCTACATCGACTATCGCGGCAATATGGACACTTGCATTGCGCTGCGAACGATGGTGATCAAAGACGGTGTCGTGTACGTCCAAGCCGGTTGCGGTGTGGTCGCCGACAGCGATCCATCGGCCGAATACGAAGAAACGGTCAACAAGGCCCGAGCGCTGATTTCCGCAGTCGAGCTGACCGTGACTCGCGTCGGTCGGCCTGCGAAATAACGTGGCTTTATCTTTCGGCGTCGTACCGACGATTCCAACCGCCGTTCACGTCAACGGTTTGCCCGGTCACGAACGAGTTGTCCGGATCGGCGAGATAACAGACGGCTTTGGCGATATCGTCAGGCGATCCCCAGCGGCCCATCAGCGATTGGCCTTTAGCCCGGCGGTCCCAATACTCACTGGTTTTTTCGCCCCATGATGTTTGGATCCAACCCGGCGCGACTGTGTTGACGCGGACATGTGGGGCCATCGTTTGCGCCAGGCTTTTCGCAAAGGCCGTGACGGCCGCTTTGACGGGACCGAACATCTGGCCGGCGTCGCCTTCCATACCAGCGGCCGATTGGTCCCATCCCAGAAACACCATCGACGGTGGTGATGGACTGTTGCGTGACGACCTTTCTTGAGACGCCAATCGCTCGGCCACGTGCCGTGACAGACCGATCGTGCCGACTACATCAACGTCCATCAAGTGTTTTAGTTTGCGGTCGAAATCCCAAGTTCCTGCGTCACCTGTTAACACGTCCGCGCCGGCGTTGTTGACCCACGTTTGAATTGGCCCGAGTTCGTCGAACGCCCGGTCCGCTAGGCGACGTGCATGTTCGGGATCGGCCAAGTCGGCAGGGATCGCGACCGCGGTGGCACCGGCTTCTTCGATGGCGAACACGGTTTGCTGAGCACCCAGCAGATTCTTGCGATAGTGGACGGCAATGCGACTGACACCCGCGCGAGCCAAGCCGATGGCGATCGCCCGACCGATGCCGCTGGAAGCACCGGTGACGACGGCGGCCGTGGATTCAAATGAGCCAGACAAACGCAGAAACCTTTGGAACAAATAGGTGGGGCCGGCGAGCGATGCCGCATCGTAGCGGCGACCATCCGATTTCGGGAGGGTTCCGGTTTCTGCAATGTCGTTCTGCAAAGTCACAGGGCAGCGCAGCGCCGTTTTGACGCTTACCCTTGCCGCCTTCATGCCCGTGTGACTAATCTGCACGCTCGAAATGGTCGCGACGAACGACTTTTTTGCGTTTTCGTCGTAATTTGGGCGTTTTTACGCCCAACCGACCGGTCCCGAGGTTCCAGTCTTGCCTGGATTCGGGGAGAATACGGTCAACGCCATAGCTAAGCCAATTTGAGTCAAGCCAATTCGGGGCGAGCAAGCTTGCCTGATCCGAGGGAATAAAACGAAACATGTCTGAATCTGAAACGATCGCAAAAGCTGAAATCGCCCAAAACTTAGGCGAAGTGCAACGTAACACGGATGTCGACGTCGACTCGGCCGAGACCCAAGAGTGGCTCGCGTCGCTCGATTACGTTTTGCAGAGCAAAGGCCCCGAACGCGTCAAGTTTCTGATCGACCAACTTCGCGACCGTGCCGCCGAAGAAGGCGTGCCGCTGTCGTCCGATACGTCGACTCCCTACGTCAACACAATTGCACCGCACGAACAACCGGCTTATCCCGGCAACCGCGAACTTGAACGACGCATCAAGTCGATCATTCGCTGGAATGCGATGGCGATGGTCGTTCGAGCCAACAAGCGAGGCGGCGGCGTCGGCGGTCACATCAGCACGTTCGCATCGAGTGCAACGCTGTACGAAGTCGCCTTCAACCACTTCTTCAAAGGCCGCGGCGAAGACGGGTATTCGGGCGACTCGATTTACTTCCAAGGTCACGCTTCGCCCGGCATGTATTCTCGTGCATTCGTCGAAGGACGTTTGTCCGAAGAAAAACTGGAAAACTTCCGCCGCGAATTGGCCGATGGCGGTGGACTTAGCAGCTATCCCCACCCGTGGTTGATGCCCGATTTCTGGGAATACCCCACCGTTTCGATGGGCTTGGGGCCGATCATGGCGATCTACCAGGCGCGGTTCAACGAGTACATGAACGACCGCGGGATGAAGGACACTAAGGGCCAAAAGGTCTGGGCGTTCTTGGGTGACGGCGAATGTGACGAGCCTGAAACGCTCGGTGCGATCGGACTGGCATCGCGTGAAAAACTGGACAACTTGATCTTCGTCGTCAATTGCAATCTGCAACGACTCGACGGTCCTGTTCGCGGCAACGGCAAGATCATTCAAGAACTGGAATCGATCTTCCACGGTGCTGGCTGGAACGTGATCAAAGTCATCTGGGGCAGCGAGTGGGACGATCTGCTGGCCCGCGACAAAACCGGTCTGCTTGCCAAGCGAATGAACGAAGTCGTCGACGGCCAGTACCAAAAGTACACGTCGATGCCGGGCAGTTATGTCCGCGAACACTTCTTTGGCAAGTACCCGGAGCTGCTGGAACTGGTCGAGCACTTGTCGGACGAAAAGATCGAGAAAATCCGCCGTGGCGGTCACGATCCCGAAAAGGTTTATGCCGCTTATAAACGAGCGATGGACCTGAATAACGGTAAGCCAACCGTGATTTTGGCAAAAACGATCAAGGGTTACGGTCTGGGCGAAGCTGGCGAAGGACGCAACGTCGCCCACAACCAAAAGAAGATGAACGAAGCCGAGCTGCTGGAATTCCGAACTCGCTTTGGAATTCCGATCAGCGATTCGGAAGTCGGCAACGCACCGTTCTATAAGCCGGCAGAATCCAGTACTGAGATCAAGTACTTGAAGGAACGCCGCGATGTACTTGGAGGATCCGTTCCAAGTCGCCCAACCGTCCATCCGACCATGGATGTTCCTTCGCTGGAGGAATTCAAGAAGGTCATCAGCAAGATGGAAAACAAGAGCATCTCGACCACGTTTGCTTGCGTGCAAACCTTGATCGCGATGTGCCGTGACAAGAAAATTGGCAAGAACGTCGTGCCGATCGTGCCTGACGAATCGCGTACATTCGGCATGGAAGGCATGTTCCGCCAGTTCGGGATTTATGCTCACGCCGGCCAGTTGTATGAACCGGCCGACTCGGGAATCGTCTCGTATTATAAAGAAGCCCAGGACGGCCAAATCCTGGAAGAAGGCATTACCGAATGCGGTTCGATCAGCAGCTTCAACGCCGCCGGCACCGCGTACAGTTGCCACGGCGTCAACATGATTCCGTTCTACATTTACTACAGCATGTTCGGTTTCCAGCGGATCGGTGACTCGATCTGGGCGGCGGCCGACATGCGAGCGAAGGGTTTCTTGGTCGGCGGAACTGCCGGTCGTACGACCCTCAACGGCGAAGGTCTACAACACCAAGACGGCCACAGCCTGCTAAACGCGATCGCGTTCCCAACCGTTCGCGCCTACGATCCGGCGTTCGCTTACGAAGTCGTCGTGATCGTGCAAGAAGGTTTGCAACGGATGTACGCCGATGGTGAACAGTGCATCTACTACATCACCGCAGAAAACGACGAGTACGTTCACCCAGAAATGCCAGCCGGTTGCGAAGAGGGCATCATCAAGGGGATGTACAAGTTCAAGAGCCAAGACGCCGATGGCGAAAAGGCTCGCGTGCAGTTGTTCGGCAGCGGTGCGATCTTGAACTCGGCGTTGAAGGCTCAGGAAATTCTGGCCGACAAGTACAATGTGTCTAGCGACGTCTGGAGCGTCACCAGCTACACGCAGCTTCGCCGCGAAGCCGGTGCCTGCGAACGTTGGAACCGATTGCACCCGACCGAGACTCCACGCAAGAGTTACCTCGAAGAAACGCTCGAAGGCGTCGAAGGTCCGTTCATTTCGGCCAGCGATTATGTCCGAGCTCTCGGCGAGCAGTTGACTCCGTTCATTCCAGGCGACTATTTCGTGCTGGGCACCGACGGCATGGGCCGCAGCGAAACTCGCGAAGCGCTTCGTCGCCACTTCGAAGTCGATGCTGAATCGATCGTCATCGCCACGTTGTACCGACTCGCCAAAGCCGGCACATTCAAGATGACGGACGTCGCCAAGGCAATCAAAGACTTTGACTACGACCCCGAAAAAGTCGATCCCTACTTCGCCTAACCATGGGCGTTTGATCGACTTCCCTAAACCCTAATTCCTAGCACCTAACACCTATCTTCCCCATGACCGAAGTCAAACTTCCCGAACTCGGCGACGGCATCGAATCCGGCGACGTCCTTGAAATTTTTGTCGCTGTCGGTGACATCATCAACGAAGGCGACGACATCGTCGAAATGGAAACCGACAAGGCGACCGTGCCCGTCCCGGCGTCACATGGCGGCAAAGTCTTGAAGATCTTGGTCAAGGAAGGTGACACCGTGCCAATCGGTGGTGCGCTAATCGAAGTCGAAGCAGCCGCGGGATCGGCCGCACCAGCGCCGGAACCGGCCAAGCCTGCTCCGGCGGCAGCACCTGCTCCCAAACCGACTGCACCTGCTGCAGCAGCCCCCAAGCCAGCTCCACCGGAACCTGCTGCCCCAGCTCCAGCCCCCGTCGCCACACCTGCCCCTGCGGCAGCACCGCCGGCACCGAAACCCGTTTCGAATGCGGGCTCGATCCCCGCCGGTCCTGCGGTCCGATTGTTTGCTCGCGAAGTCGGCGTCGACTTGTCGACCGTCCAAGGCAGCGGCGATGGCGGACGGATCATCCGCGAAGACATCCTGGCCGTCGTTCGCTCGGGCAGCCAATCACCGAAACCAAGTGCATCGGGATCCAAGTCTGCGGACGCCCGGCCGGTCACGCCTGGTCTTCCCGGCACCGCCGAAAATGACGATTTTGGACCGGTTCGCGTCGAGCGGATGAGCAAGATTCGTAAAACGATCTCGCGTCAAATGCACGCGTCGTGGTCGCAAGTCCCCCGCGTCACCAACTTTGACGATGCTGACATCACCGACCTGGAACGGCTACGCCAATCCAGCAAGGATGATTACGCCGCGCAGGGTTTGAAACTGACTACGATGCCGTTCCTGATCAAAGCGGTCGCAACGGCGCTGCGTCATCACCCGTCGATGAACGCGGTCATTGACGAAGCGAACGAGCAAATTATCTACAAGGATTACGTCAACGTCGGGATCGCTGTCGACACTGACCGCGGCTTGGTCGTGCCAGTGATGTCGGACACCGATCGCATGGGCGTGCCGGCGATTACACGCTCGCTAGCCGAAATGGCTGGCAAAGTTCGTGGTGGCAATTTCGGCATGAACGATCTGAAAGGCGGCTCGTTCACGATCAGCAACCTGGGCGCGATCGGTGGCCAGTATTCGACGCCGATCGTCAACGTTCCCGAAGTCGCGATCCTGCTTGTCGGTCGCAGTCGCAAGCTGCCCGTCGTGATGTCGGACGATTCGATCCAACCACGCCTGATGATGCCGCTAAGCCTGTCCTACGATCACCGCTTGGTCGACGGCGGCACCGCAGCACGATTCTTGAACGACGTGATCGGATTCCTAGAAGCCCCCAGCCGACTGTTGCTGGCTCTGTAGTCGACGAGAACGTCCAGCTTAGGAGGTTCCGTGTCTATCGTGTATCACGAACGACAACTTCGCTCTTCCTCGGGAGAGTGAAATATCGACCCGAAACTGCACGACCTCAAAAACGGTCGGTGGCGCCAATTCGGATGTTCTCTAGCGTGTTTCGGTCCGTGGCTTCGAAACTGTTGACGAGTTTGTCGGTCTAGTAATGCATCGCGACCCAATTGTTTAACCTTTAGCCGCAGGCGTACGCGACAGGAAATACGCACGCCTGCGGCTAACGGTTAAACGACTGAATCGACAAACCGTTGGCGAGTTTCGCTAGCGAGAAAGCTGACGTGCGCCGCTATGCTTTCGCGGCTTCAATGAACTCAAGCGGCTGGGTTTCGGTGACGTCGGCGACTCGGATTGCCAATTCACCGGCCAGGATTCGTCGGAACGTCTTGCCAACGATCTCGCCCCGCCATCCTTTTAGCAGTGATGGCTCGGTATCGGTGTCACGGCGGTCCAGTTCGTACCCCAGCAACTCTCGCACGTCATCGGCGTTTCCAACGATCGACGGTGCCAACTTATGTTGCCGACTGATACAGGCGATCGACGTCGACAGAAACTGACTCAGCATCGGCGAAACCGCCCGGCGCGTGCCACGAGGGCGTCGTGGCAGGTCTTCGTCAGGCGTGTCGTTGGCAACCTGGATCGCGGCCGCAATGGCTTCGTATTGATCGTTGAAACCACGTCGTTCCATGCCACGGATTCCGCGAATTTTCTGGACGTCGCTGGAACCCTTTCTGGCCAATTCGACCAACAGGTCGTCGCGTAGGATTCGCTTGGGCAACCGGTCTAGATCCTTGGCACGGGCTTCACGCCACAGCCAAATCTGACGCACGGTTTCCAGTTTCCGCGGGTTCAATCCCGATGCACCACTGACTCGGCGCCAGTTCTCTCGCGTCTCGGCGTCGATCACTTTCTGCTGGAAGATGCCAGTTTCTTCCTCTAACCAGCTCTCGCGATTGAGCTTTTTGGCCATTGCCGATAATTGATCATGCATCGCGAACAGATCGGTTACGTCTTGCAGTGCGTACGTGATCTGGTCCTGGGTCAGCGGCCGGCGCATCCAATTCGTCCGTGTCTCGCCTTTGGACAACGTCTTGCCGACAATCCGCTGAACCAAGGTGCCCAGCGACGATGGGTACTCCATCCCGACAAATCCGGCGGCTAGTTGAGTGTCGAATAGCCCGGCGATCGGTTTGCCGGTAAAGCGGATGCAGAAACGGGCTTCTTCGCGAGCCGCGTGGGCGATGACGGTTCGGCCAGGCTGGACCAGCAGATTCCAAAACGGCGTGGTGTCTTCCACGGTCAACGGGTCGATGATCGCCAACCGGTCGCCGGCGACGACCTGGATCAGGCTTAGCAGGGGACGGTAGGTGTCTTCGGAGACGAATTCGGTGTCGAATCCAATCCGATCGCATGCTGCGATCTCGTCGCAGAATTGTTCGAGTTGGGCGACCGTATTTATGGACTGGTAATTCAACGTTACGCTTGATGTCAAAAGGGATGTCAGAAGAGAATCGTTCGCGAGGGAAAACGCCGATGCCGGCGTTATCTTGCTGACAGACCCCGACTTTAACTGCCACCGTGGCACTCGCCTATCCACTTTGACGTCAAATGCCCCTCGGCGATTACCAAACATGGCAATCCAGGATACTTTTAGTGGTCCGGCAGGCTTTAGACCCGCAAGGAAAATCCGCCCGACCGAGTGGCTGGTCAGCTTGCGAAGCGTCGAGGAAGTCGAAATCGCGGCCCAATACCCAGTCGATATCCTGGATCTGAAGGAACCGCAGCGCGGCCCGCTAGCTCCCGCCAGCACCCAGTTGTGGCTCGCCACAGCCAAGATCGTCGCTGCTTTGGGCGAGAGTGCCCCCAAGTTATCGGCAGCGCTCGGCGAGCCAGACGAAGCCAGGACGGTCGCTGCTGATCTGCCGATGTGTTTCGACTTCGCCAAAGCGGGCCCCAGTGGATGCGACTCGGCCGCGAAGCTGATGCAAATGTGGGACGACGTTCGCGACCGTCTTTCCGCGTCCATCGAATTGGTCGCGGTCGCTTATGCAGATCACGATGCCGCGAATTCGTTGGCCGCCGAATCTGTGTTCAAGCTGGCCAAGCAAGCGGGGCTGTCGCGATGCCTAGTCGACACATTTACAAAGAACGGACAATCGACGCTCGATCAACTCGGCCTCGAACGACTCCGTTGGGTCCATGAACTGGCAAGTCAAATGGGCTTGTGGTGGGCGTTGGCCGGTTCGATCCGAATTGACGACGTCGACTCGCTTGGCCATCAGGGAATCCACCCTGACTGTGTTGGCGTCCGAGGCGACATTTGCGCCGACGACCGCACCAGTCCTCTATGCCCGACCAGGATGTCCGTCTGGTCAGATCGGCTTGCAAAGCCGCAAACTTGAAACGCTATTGAACCACTGCGGTCTGCTCGGTAACGATTTGCAGAGCCTGGTTATTGCCCGCTGCGTTGGTTCCTCTCTTGAGCGGCCATACCGCCGGAATCACAATCATCGAAATGACAAAGACGATGATGCTTAGTGGTAGTCCAAACTTCACATAGTCGCTGACCCGATAACCACCGACGCCGTAGACCATCATGTTGGTTTGGTAACCGAACGGTGTCAGAAAGCTTGCCGACGCAGCGATCATCACCGCGATGATCATGGGTTCTGGATTACACCCCAGACCGTTTGCCGCGCCCATCGCGATTGGGAACATCAACATGGCCGCCGCGTTGTTGGTGATCAGTTCGGTGCAGAACATCGTTGCCAAATAAACGGCTGCCAACGTTAGGAATGGATCGGAATTCGCTACGCCAAGCAATAGGTTCGCGATTCCCGCCGCCGCACCGCTACTTTTCATCGCCGCCCCGATGCCGATCGCTGCGCCAATCACGATCAAGATCGACCAATCGATGCTACGCCGTGCTTCGGATGTCGTGCAGCAGCGAAACAGGATCATAGCGATCGCCGCGACCAAGGAAGCACAAAGAATCTTTTGCGTCGTGGCGGCAAACAGCACCATCAACAACACGATCGCAATTGCGTACCAAGCCTGTTCGGGACGCCGAATCTCGGCCTGTTTGACCTTGCTGACCAAAAAGAAGTCTCGCGACTCGCCTTGGCGATGCAAGAACGACGGTGAAGCTTCTAGCAGCAGCACGTCGCCCGTTTCCAAACGCACATCGCCTAGCTTTCCGGTCAATCGCTTGTCACCGCGAGCCACGGCAACGACAGCCGCGTTGTAGTGCGAGCGAAATCTTCCCTCGCGGATTGTCTTGCCCAGCAGCCCACACCGCGGACTGACGACGGCTTCGACCAATGTCCGTTGCCACGCGGGAACTTTCAGCTTTCGTGCCTGATCGTCGGAAGTCGTCAGACCACGAATTTTTCGCAGGTCCACCACGCTGTCCAGTGCGCCGACCAGGATCAGCACGTCGTTGTCTTTCAAGTATTCCTGCGGTTTGGCGGCTGCGATCGTGCCGTCCTCGCGCTGGATTTCGGCGATGTACAGACCGGGCAAGTGACGCAGCCCTGCATCCTCGATTGTACGACCGGCCAACGGGCCACCCGCTTCAACCTGGACTTCGACGGTGTACTGCCTCGGGTCATCCGACACGCTGACCGCACCGCGTCGATCGGGCAACAACCACCGCGACGCAATGATCATATAAATCACACCGACAATGGTCGCGGGAATACCGACCCACGCCGGAGCAAAGAAGCTTAACTGGCTGTGCGTAGCGCCCGCGGCAATTGACTTAGCGTTCTCGGTGGCAATCAACAGGTTCGTGCTGGTCCCCATCAACGTGCACATGCCGCCAAGAATCGCTGCGTAGCTTAGCGGCAACAGCAACCGACTCGTGCTGGTGTTGATACGTTTTGCCAAGTCACCGACCACTGGCATCAACGCGACGACTACCGGCGTGTTGTTCAGAAATCCGCTCATCACCGCAACCGGTATAAACAGTCGCGTTTGGGCTCCGGTAAGTGTCTTGGCTCGGTTCAAAAGCCATCCCGTGGCAAGCTCGGTGCCTCCGGTGAATTCAAGCCCTGTCACCACCGCAAACAGAAACGCGACTGTCACCAACCCCGAGTTGCCGTAACCGGCAAACGCTTGCTCGGCCGTCGGCAACAAAGTCGTGCCGCTGATGGCTTGGGCGACCACCAAGATCGCCAAGCATGCCAGCGCCAACAAGTCGGTCGCGGCAACGCGAAACGCTAACGTTAAAAGCAACGTTAGCGCGACCGCCATGGCAAGCCAAGGTTCCCAAGTTCCCATCAAACTCTCAACATCTGATCATGAACTCTTGGCTGGAAAGAACTTCGCCAACGTTGCCTCGTTTGGCTTCGGCGTTACCAATGACACGACCACCGTCGCGACCAAGGACGCGATGAAAATGGTTGCTACCGGCATCGTGTGAATCGTTCGCTCGCCAATCGTAAAGTCGACTGACCAGTTATCGATCGCACCAAAACCGGATGCTGAAAACAGTGCGTACCAAACGCCTGCCGAGGTTAGAACGCCCGCATAGGCGCCCCACTTCGTAAGGCCACGCCAGTACACCGCCAACAACGCCAGCGGGAACAGACTGCTGAACCCACTAAAGCACCAAATCCCCAACTGGAACACGCGAGTTTGAGCAATGTCGGTCAGGCTTAGGGCGTAAGTCACGGCCACGATCGCAATGATGAATAAGCGCGAGATCGTGATGATTTGCTTGTCGTTGAACCGATCCTTGCCGCCGTAGTGAACGACAATATCAGTGGTGAACATCGTGCCGATGCACAAGAATTGGCTGTCCAATGACGACATGATTGCCGCCAAAATACCGGCCAACAAGAATCCACCCAGCACGTCGCCCGACAGCGACTTGACCATGAATCCCAACACCTTGTTAGGGTCCCCAGCGATCGGCGGCGGGATGTTGATCAGTCCCGTTGTCGCCCAAACGCCAATCAGGACGCACGGGATCCACACGATCAGAATGAAGACCGGGTGAACAACGACAGGCAACTTAAATGCTGATGCACTCTTGGCCGTTAGCCAGTGCTGAAACAGGTGCGGAAACATGCCGACCGAAAAGGGAATCAGCATGTAGGTGAAGAACATCCACGGATCCATGCCCTCGCGAGTGCGAAACTGGGCCGGTGCTTCGACGGATTCGATTTGGTCTTCGGCCGTCACCTCGGCGCGAACGCGCCGAGCTTTGGGGATTTCCTGAGACACAATCTGCATCGAGTCCCATATTCCGGTTGGCGGTTCCGTGCGAACCACTCTTTGACCATCGACTAATTGGTGGGCGCGTCCCTCGGCAACCGACTTTTCCGCCAATCCGGTTGCGATCAAGTAGAACGCGACCACACCTAAAACCATGAACACGATGGTCTGGAAAGTGTTGGCCCAAGCGGTGCCTCGCATGCCGCCAAAGAAAACGTAGACCAAGACAACGACACAAATCACCAGTTCGGTCAGCCATGGTGGAATGGCACCGTTTTCGGTAAAGCCAGGAAAGTCGCCTCGAGTCGCGCCTTCGATCGCTTTGCCTGCCGAGATCACACCGACCAGCAAATAGGGCACGACCAAACCGACCAGAATCGGAAACAGCACCAAACCAATCTTGTCGCTATCAAGCCGGTCGCGAAAGAACCCTGCCTGAGTTGTGTAACCATATTTTTTGCCCCATGACCAAAGTTTGACACCAAGGACAAAGAAGCAAAGGGAGTGGATGATCCCCGATGACGAGGCCAACAGTCCGTAGACACCGACACCTTCGGCGAACGCTTCGCCGGTCGAACCGACCAAAGCGAACCCGGTCATGGTGGTGCCGAACAACGACATCAGCAACAGGAACGGGCCAATCGAGTGACTGGCAAGCAGATAGTCTTTCGAGGTGCCTTTGAACAGACGCGACGAGAACAAGCCAAGGCAGAGCAACAGCCCCAAGTAGACGCCAATGATGACGACTTTGATCATTCCAGGTGTCATTGTGCCGTCTCCGATGGTTCTGATTCGTCTTCCAAGTGGGCTGGCCATGCAGTCAGCGCCGCAGTCAACCAAACAGCCGACGCCGCGATCGAGATGCAGGCGTGATAGGCCAGCGTGACCGGGATGATACCGAACACTAACCGATCGTTATCCCAATTCCATGTGTCTTGGTGCAACACAACCAGCAGGAGAATGAGCCCCCATATTACTTTCTTCATCAACGGCACTCGTGGTGGGATAGGTTCGGTGGGAAGGTCGACTGCAGCATCCATTTTGGTCGCGACAAACGTTCAGTCACCGTTCGCCGGCCGTGCTTCGGTTCGCACAGTCGCCGATCAGTGTAGTCTTCTAGCCTGGACGTGTTTAGCAGTCGGGAAAACGATCTAACGGCAAAAAAAAAAGCGACTGGATGATTCCAGCCGCTTTTCGATATCTCTTTCTAGTCTGTTTTGTTGACTAGCGTTCTAGTCAATTCCGCTGATCGACTAGTTCCCAAACGGGTCGTCACCGAATGGATCAGCCCCACCGCCGGCGTCGCCACCAAACGGATCGGCACCACCACCGGTGTTGCCACCAAACGGATCGGCACCGCCACCAGCGTCGCCACCGAATGGATCGGCTGCGGGAGCGTCGGCTGGTGCGCCGGTGTCGCCGGCGACAGCATCATTGGCAAAGGGGTCTTCCATCGCGTCGGCCAGAGCATCGTCCGACTCGAGCTTGGGTTCGCCCATGTCAGAAGGAAACGGATTGTCGTCGGCTGCGGGCGGTGCTGGCGGCGGCGTTACACCGGCCGCAGGCACTTGTCGCGGTGCGGGGGCGGGACGGGCCACGGCACCTGCCGCAGCGGCGTCCGAGCCGTAACGCTGGCGCGAACGGGCGGCTGATTCAGCCACGAATTGCATGCGTGCTTTGCGCCGAATTTCTTCCAACTTGATTCGGCCAGACCCTTGAAACCGCGACAAAGCAGCCCCGATCGAGCCGCTGCCTTCGCCGCGAGCTTCTAAATCAGCACCCTGTTGCCAATCCGAATCGGCCTCGTAGCCGCGTCCCGACGCACTGGCGACGATCCCACGGAAGTAATACGCCCGAGGATCCTTGCTGCCGTTGTTGATCGCCATCGACAACAACTCGTAGGCTTCGGTTGTCTTTCCCGCATGGTAGGCGTGGACGCCTTGGCCGTAAAACTCGGCCAAAACGGCGTCTTGACCTTGGGCCTGAACCGATGAGATGCCGCTGACGCTCGACAGTAGAGCACCTGCGATGGCGCTCAAAATTAACTTATTCATGGATGCGATCCTCTCCTAAACCTCTCGGTTCAGATGATGCTGTGGGAGCCAAATGGTAAAGATTTGTGCCCCGAGATAGGTGAACGAATGTTTGCCCGTCAGTCAAGAAAGTTTTCCCCGAGCGTACTTTTAGTCCACCAAACTGTAATCGTGGGTTGAGGTTCCAGCAAACTTTTTCCACCGAAGTCAGGCAGCTTCCCCCCGAACACGGGAGCTCGCGTCGATCGAGGCGACCTTGCGATGCCAACAATTTTGGCTAAAGTCCGCCCGAAATGATCACTCGATCCAGCCGCCACCGATCACCCGAGTCCCGTCGTAGACGACTGCCGCCTGGCCCGGTGCAACCGCTAGCTCGGGTTCGTCAAACCGCACCGTGAACCGGTTGGGATCGTCCGCCATCAACTCAATCGCCCCCGGAACGGGGGAACCGTTGTACCGAATCTGGACGGAAATCCGCCCAGGAACGTCCGCCGCGTCGACCAACCAGTTCGCTTCACCGGCGACCAAACTGTCTTTGGCAAGCGATTCTTTCTTGCCGATCACCACCCGCCGGGTGTCCGGTTCGATCCGAATGACAAAGTACGGCTCGCCCATCGCGACGCCAAGCTTTTTACGTTGCCCAACGGTGAACGCCTCGAATCCCTGGTGCTGGCCCACGACTTTTCCTTCGGTCGTGACGATTTCGCCATCGGTGCCGGACGAGCGCTGCGGATCGCGAGCCCGGACGAAATCACTGTGGTGGCCCTGAGTCACGAAACAGATTTCCTGGCTGTCTTTCTTGCTCGCGACGCCCATCATCAGACTCTCGGCGATTTCGCGAATCCGCGGTTTTTCAAATCCGCCGACCGGCAACAGCATCCGATCCAACCGATCGCGGCGAATTCCGAACAACGCATAAGATTGGTCTTTGTTGGAATCCAAGCCACGGTGCAACTGATTCACGCCGCCGACATTTTGCATCTGGGCATAGTGACCGGTCGCCACAAATTCCGCGTCGACGCCATCGGCATAGTCAAACAGCCGGCCAAATTTGATCCACTGGTTGCACCGCACGCACGGATTGGGTGTGCGACCACTGAGATAGTCGTCCACGAAATAGTCAACGATCCGGCCGAAATCTTCGGTCAAATCCAGTGCATAAAACGGGATTCCCATTTTCGTGGCCACACGGCGGGCATCCGCCGCATCCGACGCCGTACAGCAACCTTGCTTGTGATCGGCTCGTCCGGACGCCATTCCTCCCAACACCGGCAGACTCGTCGTTGCTGTTTGGTCATCGACTTTGCACACAGCACTCGATTCCTCGCCATGCCGCATAAACACACCGATGACTTCGTGCCCAGCGTCTAGTAGCAAATGCGCAGCGACACTGGAATCAACGCCGCCACTCATCGCTAGAACGATCCGAGCCATGTATATTTCTCTTCGAATGTAGGCCAGGAATTTGCCCTGGCTGCTCCGTCGCCAGGTCACTTCCTGGCCGATCAACTACGCGCCCATCCTACTGCAAGAATCAAGTACGACCATGGATGCTGACCTCACTAATCGCAGCAAAGAAATCACCAAACGACTGAAACAGCTCGGAGACTCTCTTTGACTACTCTGCCAAACAGCAGGAAGTCAAAGTAATCGAGCTGAAGATGGGCGAGCCCGACTTCTGGAATGATAACGAGTCAGCCCAGAAAACGGTCATGGACCTGAAAGGCCTCAAAGCGATCGTCAGTCCGATGAACGAGCTGACTGGGTCGGCTGAGGACATGTCGGCGCTGCTTGAAATGGCCGAAGAAGACGATTCGATCGCCGCCGAAGTTGCCGCCGAAATTCAGCGGCTCGAAAAGATCATCGACGACCTGGAATTGAAGGCGCTGCTGAGCGGCCCCAACGATTCGGCTGGCGCGATCCTGTCGATCAACGCGCGTGACGGTGGCACTGACGCCAACGACTGGGCCGACATGCTGCTGCGCATGTACTCGGCCTGGGCGGTCGGCGAAGACTTCAAAATCGAACTTCTTGACCGACAAGACAACGACGAAGCCGGTATCAACCACGCGTCCATCGCGATTCGTGGACCGATGGCATACGGATACCTCAAAGGCGAAGAAGGCATGCACCGACTCGTGCGGATCAGCCCCTTCAACAGCGAAGGTAAACGCCAAACCAGCTTTGCCGCCGTCAGCGTGGCACCGGAAATCGATGACTCAATCGTCGTCCACATCGAAGACAAAGACGTTCGCATCGATACCTATCGTGCCAGTGGTGCAGGCGGGCAACACGTCAACAAAACCGACAGCGCCGTTCGCTTAACGCACGTTCCCACCAACACAGTGGTGCAGTGCCAAAACGAACGCAGCCAGCATCAAAACAAGGAAACCGCCTTCAAGATGTTGCGCGCCAAGATCGCTCGGATCGAAGAAGATCGACGGGAAGCCGAAGAAGCTCGCAAGTACGAAACGCAAGCTCGTACGGGTTTCGGAAGCCAAATCCGAAACTATTTCTTGCACCCCGATCAACGGGTCAAGGATGCGAGAACGGGCCACTACGTCGGCAGTTTCAACAGCGTCATGGACGGCAGCGAACTGCAAGGTTTCCTAGACGCCTTCCTGATGCTAAAGGCCGGCAAGATCGAAGCGTCGTCGTAGTTTCGTTGTTCAAGAA
>JBAUHR010000425.1:0-6434 GCA_049680385.1 Rubripirellula sp.
GTAATGATTCATCGACTGCTCGTCCAAGTCCTTGAACGGTTCCATGTCTTCGGGCGCGGCTTTGAACGGGCTGTGCGGTGTTCCAAACCAAATCACGGTAAAGGACGGCGAGTCCGCACGAACCTGGCGTCTAATAAAATCGAGCGCTTGGTCGACCACAATCTCGGACGAGTCACCGGTAAACTCTTCGAACTTCCCACGCCGCGACAAAATCGGATCGCGGTCAAAGAAATTAGTGACGGACAACCAATGGTCAAATCCAAACTCGCCGGGACTGAACTTATCGGTGTCCAAGATGGGTACGCCCGGACCTTGAAACCCGTTCAGATGCCACTTTCCGAAATGGCCAGTGGTGTATCCAGCTTCTCGCATCATTTTGGCCAGCGACATTTCTTGATGACGTAGCGCGTAACCATGGCTCTCGACACCGGTGCGGTCGTTGGTGCGCCCGGTCAACACCGCCGCTCGAGTCGGCGAGCAAACCGGCGCACCGGCATAGAACCGATCAAACCGCAATCCATTTTCCGACATCGCGTCCAAATGCGGCGTCTTTAAAATCGGATGTCCGTTGTAGCCTGTCTCGCCCCAACCTTGATCGTCTGCCATCACCAAGACAATGTGAGGCCGCGCGGCGTGCGCTGACATCGACACCACGACCGACAAACACAAAACGACTAAACCTAACTTCGCAAAGTTGAACATGGCGTACTCTTCGAATGCGGAAATCTGACCGCCGCATTGTAGACGCTGGCGCCGAGCATCGCTTACCGCGGCAATTCATAAATCGCGTACGATCGATTTTCGTGACTCGACAATGGATAAACGCGGACGAGCGGCAAGTTTTGGCCGACAACTCGGCGGTCAACGATCATGAACCGAACACCAAATCGCTTGCGGTACTGGCGCAGTGCTCGATAGCCGATCGTGACTCGCGTATTCCCTAGCCTGTCCGGGAAGATTTCGGAAAACCGTTTGCTCCACTGGAACAAACTTTTTGCATCTTGCGGCACATCTTTCCAGTTCACCACTTCCGCTCGTTCGGCGTACCACTTGAATGTCTGCTGATGCCGCGGCGTCAGGAAGACCTCATCGTTTGGCGTTGATTGCTTGGCCCACTGACAAACCTTCAACCAGTCGACAAAGGTTTGTCGCTGCGTCGCTGTTGATGCATCCATGTCCCAGCCCAACAGTCCGTTGCTGGCCGATGGGGGTACCGGAATGTTCGCTCGATTGACCACGCTATGGCCAACCAATCCAGCCGCAATCATCAAGGCGACCGCTCCCGTCAGACGCAGCCACGTTCGCTGATCGGCCAGCATTCGCATCACCAAAACCGCCAGCAACAACGGCACGATCGCGTCGGAAAGGCGAAACCAATAAAAACGAAGCAACTTTGCCGCCAAGTCGGGCATCAACGCAGGCAGCGCGCCAACGATCATCCCGCCGACTGCGATCAGGAACGCCCCCAACGTGAATCCGTACAACCGACGCAAATTCCAAGAATCACGAAAGTAGATCACGGTCGCGGCAAACGTTAGCGACAACGTGATGCCGTGACGTAGGTACCAGTCCCAGTAGAAATCGGACGGCAACAGATGATGCCGAATTCGAAAGTACGTATAGATCCGCGCGGCTGCGGTCGCGTCCTCGCCGCTGGCCCCCGAATTCAACCCGACCGCTGGCAACAGTCCCAACAACGACATCGCGCCGCCCACAAACAGCCACCACGTGATCAGTGGTTTTCGATCCGGCTGCCGAGCCTCGGTGAACAACCAGGCGATCATCGCCGCCACCACCGCCCAGCCGCCGGTCAACACGTGCATCGCTGATGCGGCACCCATGTACAACCAAACTCGGTTCCAACGGCGATCGACTAGTTCCGCCAACCCCATCAACACCAATCCATACGCTGGCACCTTGGCTTCGATACCACCGACCACCCATTCGCCCGCCAAATTGCCGTACTCGACCCCCGCAATCCAAACGGTCGTGACAACGATCGAAGACAGCGAATGGGCAAACAACCGAGCGCACAAACGGCGCAGCCCAATCGCCAAGGTCAACCAACCAACAACTCTGCCAAACCAAGCCGTCGCTTCTAACGAAACGAACTTCGTCGGCCACCCAAACAACGCATAGAACGTCGTGTGCGCCTTCCCGGACGAGGCAAACAAGTCAGCCCGACACCAATCCGGTTGCCAGAAATTCTTTGCCTTGACTAGATAATGAGCTTCGTTGACCATCGGCGGCGCATCGCCCGCGTACACCAGAAGCAGCATCATCAGCAAGGTTGTCGTCGCAAGCGTCGCCGCCCACGTGCTCTGGTGAGTCGCCTTGTCACTTGCCGGCAACGGTCGTTCATCCATGTTTGTATCAACCATCAGACAGATCGATCGCCATCTCGATCGCGGCCATCATGCTGGTTCGATTCGCTTTGCCTTGCCAAGCGATATCCATCGCCGTGCCATGATCCACGCTGGTACGGACGACGGGCAAACCCAGCGTCACGTTGACCGCGTCATCGAACGCCAACGCTTTCAACGGAATCAAACCTTGATCGTGATACATGCAAACATAAACATCGGTCGCTGCTCGAACGGTCGGTGTGAACGCGGTGTCCGGTGGTAGCGGCCCGGTGACTTCGATACCAAGTTCACGCGCGGCTTGGACCGCAGGAATGATGAACTGAGTTTCTTCGCCGTGACTGATCAGGCCATTTTCGCCGGCATGGGGATTCAGCCCGCAAACGGTAACTCGCGCCGGCCGCTTTTCGCGCCGAGACAACGCGTCGGCTCCCAACCGGATCGCTCGCAAAATCGAATCGACCGAGATCGACTTTGCCACGTCCGCCAACGGAATGTGGATCGTTACCAAAATGCAGGAAATGATATCACTGGTCAACATCATGCACGCGTTGTCAACGCCAGTCCGATCGGCCAGGACTTCGGTATGTCCGGGGAATCGAATTCCGGCGTCGTACCAAGCTTCTTTTTGAATCGGTCCTGTCACGATCGCATCAACTCGTCCGCCCATCGCATCAGCGATCGCTCGGTCAAACGCATCAAACGAAGCTTTTCCGGTTGCGGCGCTGAACTTTCCTGGCACGATGCTGGCCGCGTCGATGTCGCCCACGTCCAATACTTCGGCTGACAAATCGAGTTTCATTTCGCTGGCGATTCTGTCCAGCACGTTTCGAGGTCCGTAGAGAATCGGTTGACAGCTAGCCGTGATTTCCGCCAATCCGGCACACGCGATCGCCAATTCGGGGCCGACGCCCGCTGCGTCACCAATGGAAATCGCGATTCGCGGGAGTCGATTTGGCGTAGGATTAAGTAGGTTCGGCATCAGGTGCAGGATGATTGGTCTGGTGTACGAGAGTCCGGATCGGCAACAATCCGTCCGGCAAGCTTAACTCATTCAACGGTAGTGTCCCAATGACCTTTTCGCGAATCATTTTCGGGCTGACGATACTGATTGGCTGCGCCGCGATCGAAACCGATCACGCTGTCGCGGTGGATGCCGTGGTGGTCTGTCCGGAAGTCTTCCGCGACGAACTTCAACCGTGGCTGGATCATCGCCGACAAGAAGGACTGAGCGTCGTTGTGGTCGATTCGGCGGAACGCCCCAGCGACGTGCGCAACTTGATCCGTGGTGCCGCCGACGATGCGACTCGCTATGTCGTCCTAGTTGGTGACGCGCCAGTGATTGGGACGCCCTGCGATCCGTCGCGACGCATCCCCATCGACTATCAACCGACAACGGTGACCGCGAAGTGGGGATCCACGCCGACGTTGTCGAGCGATCTTTTGTATGGCGATTTTGACGGCGACGGTTTACCCGAAGCAGTCGTGGGCCGAATGCCCGTCGACACGACTGACGAACTTCGTCGCGCTGTCAATCGCATCATCGCCTATGAAAACAGCATCGACTTCGGCGAATGGCGAACGGAAGTCCAATTGGTCGGCGGAGTCGGCGGGTTTGGCATGATGGCGGACGCGGCGATCGAGTCGGTTACGCGCACAGTCGTCACAAGCGTGCTGCCGATGGCCACCCGGACGCGAGTCGCTTATGCGAGTGCCGGCCATCCGTTTTGTCCAATTGGCGCATCGTTCACCGACTGCGTTTTGAACAACTACCAACGGGGCGCACGATTCTGGGTTTACGCGGGACACGGGCAAGTCACCGAACTGGACCGCTTTCCGCAAACCGAAGCCGGAATTCCAGTGCTGGACCGCAACAGTGCTAAGCGATTGTCACGCCCCGACGGTGCCTCGCCGATCGCCATCCTGTTGGCCTGTTACACCGGCGCGATGGATGCTCCCGAAGATTCCATCGCCGAAGAAATGTGGTTGACTGACGGTGGCCCGGTGGCTGTGGTCGCGGGCAGCCGAGTGACCATGCCCTACGGAAACACAACCGCCGCGGTCGGCTTGATCGACGGTGTTTTTTCGAAGCAACTGCCTCGACTCGGTGATGCTTGGCTCAGTGCGCTCGGCGAGATGCATCGCGAGGACGAACCGCAAACGGTTGACGCGAATGCGAACTCGCGAATGATGATTGATGCGTTGGCCACGATGATCAGCCCGGCTGGAACGGTTTTGATGGACGAACGCCGCGAACACATGCTGCTGTACAACCTGATTGGCGACCCGATGCTGTCGATGCAACATCCCCAGCCGATGACGATGACGGTTGCGGCCAGTCACGCGCTCGGCGATGTCGTCGAAGTGGTTTCGACTAGCCCCGTCACGGGCCAGCTGTGCGTTTCCATCGATCGTCCGCTTGGTGCAGCGATCGATGGTGACCCGAATGAAACGACGGTGGCCGAACTGAGTATGGAAACAACCGCCAACCAACCGACAATAACGAAGTTTCGTTTGCCAGTCGGAATATCCGGCCCACTGATCATCCGCGGTTTCGTCGCCGGCCAAAAAGAATGGGCCACCGGCGCGGCAAGAACCATCCTGCGGGCGCCGTGACTCGATCGATGCCGTGACGTCGCAGCAAATTTACACGAGCCGTTTCGGCGATCGCCAATTCATTTGCAATCAAGTCGCCAGTCGATACACATCAGGTCTCGGCCAAAGTGTCTATAATCCAGCGATGCCCAAGACACTCCATTTAATCATCGGCCTCTCGCTACTGCTGTGCCACACGCCGCCCAGTTGCCTCAATGCCGCCGAACCAACGCCACTCTCGATCGCCTCGTTGCCGAACGCATTTCGAATTGACGACCAAGTCATTTCGGGCGGACTGCCGGATGGCGACGAAGGATTTGCCGAGCTGCACAGGATCGGTGTTCGCACCATCATCAGCGTCGATGGCGCAAAGCCGGACGACGACGCGGCGCGACGGGCTGGGCTGCGCTACGTCCACCTTCCGCATGGGTACGGTGGCATCGACTCGGGCCGGGTTCTCGAACTGGCCAAAGCGATCACAGACCTACCTGGCCCGGTTTACATTCACTGCCATCACGGCAAACATCGATCCCCCGCCGCGGCCGCATCCGCTTGCATCGCCGCAGGCCGAATCGACCACGATGCTGGTGTTGAATTTCTAACGACGGCCGGCACCAGTCGCGACTACCAAGGTTTGCACCAAACGGTTGCGCGCACAAAAGCCGTCGCCCCCGAGTTTTTGGAATCAATGGTCGTTGATTTCCAACCCTTCGAAGCACCGCCTGCCTTGGCCACCCAAATGGTTAAACTGCAGGAGATTTTTGACTCGCTCAGCTTGACCGAATCTTCGGGCTGGAAATTTCAATCCAATCATACCGGCCTCAATCCGACGCAGCAGGCGTTGATGTTAAAAGAGTGTCTTGACCAAACGTTTCGTGACAATTCGATCAGCGATCGATCCGCCGAATTCACTCAGATACTTAACCAGTCGATCTCAAACGCCAACAAGTTAGAAACCATCCTCAGGTCAGATCCAACCAACTCCGCCATCGCGTCGAAGATCTTTCGTGAAATCAAAACTGACTGCAAAGCGTGTCACCAGATTTCTCGCGACGTTCCTTAAACGTTGGCCACCACCTAAGCGACATCGAATTGCACTACACTGACGCTGAGTTTCTAAGACGATTTTTCTTGCCTTCCCACTGAGCAACCTATGGCCACGTTGAAATTTTGCGGAGCAGCCGGAACCGTTACGGGATCCTGCAGTCACATCCACTGCGAATCATCAACGTTCATGGTGGATTGTGGACTCTTCCAAGGGAACCGAACGACTCAGGAATTGAATTTGGTGCCGTTCCCGTTCGACGCCACCAAGGTCGAGTTCCTTGTCCTAACGCACGCCCACATTGATCACAGCGGCCTGCTGCCGAAGCTGACCAAGGCTGGGTTTACCGGCCCGATCTACACGACACCAGCAACCAAGGATTTGCTGGAATTCATGTTGTTGGACTCAGCCTACATTCAAGAATCCAATGC
>JBAUHR010000426.1:0-1823 GCA_049680385.1 Rubripirellula sp.
ACATTGGATGGATGTCGCCCGATACGCCGACAGCAACGGCAGCGACTTCAACGCCACCTTTCATGACGCGTGGCGTTACCGCGACTATTTGATTCACAACATTGTGAACGATACGCCCGTCGACCAAATGATCCGCCAGCAAATCGCCGGTGATTTGATGCCGGCGGATACCGATGACGTTCGTCACCAGAATCTGATCGCGACCACCTTCTTGATGCTCGGCACGAAGATGCTGAGCGAACGCGATAAAACGAAACTGACAATGGATGTTGTTGACGAGCAAATTGATACGGTCGGTCGTGCGTTCATGGGGATGACTTTGGGATGCGCACGCTGCCACGATCACAAATTCGATCCTGTTCCGATGCAAGACTACTATGCACTTGCGGGTATCTTTCGCAGCACGTTGTCGTTGCAAGGCGAATCGCAAAAGTACGTCAGCACATGGAAACCGGTTCGGTTGCCGACCAGCCAAGACCGCATCGACGAAGTGCAAGAATATGCCGACAAACTGAAGCTGACCAAACAATCGCTCGCCCAAGCCGAAGCTGAACTCAAAAAGTTAGAAACACCGGCACGACCACTGGCTGGTCTTGTGATTGACGACGAATCAGCGATCCGAACGGGTGACTGGGTCGTGTCGACCTATTTGAAAGGTTTCGTCGGCAGTGGGTATTTGCACGATGACAATCGAAACAAGGGCAGCGCTTCGTTGCAGTTTAGAACAAGTCTTGCGGCCGAGCGGTCTCGAGTGAACCGCGCGAAAGCGACCAAGAACGGCAACGGCACAACCGTGCGTTGGGAAGCCCGATTGTGGTACACGCCGGGCGGTACACGTGCGTCAAATGTCCCGGTGGAAATCCGAGTCGGCGACGAAACACGACTTGTCAAAGTTGATCAGCGTAAACCCGGCGATGACGGTCCCATTGCAAGCTTGGGTTTCTTCGAAGTTGTGTCCGGCACCGAGGCAGTGGTAACGATCTCAAATGCTGGGACGTCCGGGCATGTGATCGCCGATGCCGTTCAGTGGATCCCGCAGGATGGGCAGGAACCGGCCACCGAGATCGCAGAGCAAGATCTGGAAAAGATCAACAAACTGAAGCGACGACGTGATTCAATCAAAGCCGAACTGGCGGAACTGACGAAATCCCCGCCTGCGCCGCTACCGACCGCGATGGCCGTGACGGACAAGTCCGCAACCCAAGTCGATGATTGCCCGCTGCATGTGCGAGGCGAAGTCGGCAACCTTGGTAACATCGTTCCTCGCGGTTTCTTGAGTGTCTGCAGTGCTGAGGAAACGCAGCGGTCCTCGGTTTCATTCACGGGCAGCGGACGATATGAACTTGCCGGCTGGCTAACCGATCCGGACCATCCGTTGACCTCGCGCGTCGCCGTCAACCGAATTTGGATGCGTCTGTTGGGTGATGGGATTGTTCGCACGGTCGACAACTTCGGCGAGCGCGGCGAACGTCCCTCGCATCCCGAACTGCTGGACTCGTTGGCCGTTGATTTTATGCGAAACGGTTGGAGTCGCAAAAAGTTGATCCGCAAAATTGTTCTGTCGGAAACCTATCAACGCGGATCTCAGTCGTCCGAAGTCTGTGACCCGATTGATCCGGAAAATCGCCTGCTGTGGCGTGCGAACCGAAAGCGACTGTCCGCCGAATCGATCCGCGACTCCATGCTGATGATCGCTGGGACGCTTAGCCGCGAAGGGTTGGACGATCCGATGAATGGTTACGGGACGTTGGTTAGCAGCAATAATGCGAAATCAAGTTCGAAAATTTCCTATACGATCGACGACCGGCGGCGCACTGTCTATC
>JBAUHR010000427.1:0-19295 GCA_049680385.1 Rubripirellula sp.
GGTATAGTTGTTCGCCCTGTTCAGCCGAGCTAGACAAAGTCAGGCCGGATCGATGCAGGCTTCCCAGCATCATTTGGATCTGTTTGGGTTGAATCGACTTGTGCGGAAAACGTTCAGACAGCCGCCGCTGGATTTCGACCAAACTGACTTTGCCGTCAAGCAATTTCAGAATCAGATATTCTTCTTCGGTCAGGCGATAGAATCGAACCGATAGCGGATCTTTAATCACCCAGTAGGTTTCGCCGAGGTAACGATGGGTGCGAAAGCTAAGATCCGGTCGATACCGCATCCGGATGGGCAGGGTCGCCGAGTCGATGAAGAGTGATTTTGGCAGCGACATGATTCGTTAGACGATCGGGACTCGGCGGTGTTGAGTTAGTTGAGGGATGGAGAAGCAGACCTGGTCCGCTACCAAATTCGAAATAGGATTTTTGATTGGATGAACTCGAACACATCATGAAGCCAAACAAACCCGATTGATTTTCGTCCGGCAAACACCTTGGCAGTTGCGACGGCACCGGGGCGCAACGTGTCGATTTGGTCTGCGTCGATCGCGACGGTGACAAGGACTGATTGCCCGGTGTCAGCGGCTTGTGTTGTTGATCGTGCGACGGTGGAAAGTTTGCCGAAGTATCGCTTGTCGGGTTCAGTTGCTAGAACAAACTCAACGGGAAGTTGATCGCCAAGTTCGGACCGTGCCGCCAATAGGTGCCCCATCCGGCGGTCAGGCATTTGCAGTTGCAGCATCCATGGCCCTGCCGTATCAGCGACCGTTAGCAACGACTGGCCTCGCTGAACCGGACGATCTTGCAATAGCTCGTCAACGTTCCACGTCAGAACCTCGCCGGCAATGTTGCTGCGTAGCGTTAGCTCGTCACGAGTCGTCACCAGAACTTGATGTTGTTTCTGGTAGTTCAAGATCGACACGGCTAGCGATTCTTCTTCGATTGCGTATTCGTGGTCGCGATGTGAAGACACTTGGCCTGCGATCCGCGCCGATTCGATTGAAGCGAGTTTCTTTTGTGCAGCATTGAGTTCGCCGGAGACGCGTAGGATTTCGTTGTCGATCAAGTTGTTCTGTAGCGACAGCAAGGGCATGTCCTTGGTCACCACTTGGCCATGATGAACATTGATTTCGCGCACTGTACCGTCGTCGGTGGCGAATATTTGGCTGCGACGTTTCGGCTGCAGTTGCCCTTCGACTGACAGATTGAAGTCTGCGGGAATGATCCAGGCGGCAATCGCGGTGACTAGCAATCCACCCGTGATGGCGAGCGATCGTTTCATGCCGATCGCGTGCCAAGCTTTGCCGACGGTGGACCACAACGGCAACATGAAAATCTGGTGATGTTGGCGGGCGTTTGCGATCGCGATGGCAACGGACATCGACAGCGCCGCGGTGCGGCGTCTCAGCGTCGCGCGGTCGATATCGTTTTGACCCGAAAATTGCTCGACGACAATCGCGCCAATTAGCTCGCGTTTCGGCTTGGATTTTCCCGCTTCGTCGATCGCTTCGTCGTCGACGCTGGTCCAAAGCGGATGAATAGCGATCAGGTTCGCAAGCGAGTGGTCGATGTATTCCTGTAGCGGTTCCTCGATCTGTGGCGGCTGTTGTTCAGTGTCATCGATGGACCAATCGAACAGTTCGCCGACTTTTAGCGCGCGATTTGCTAGGTTCTGAAGCAGACGAATGGAGTTGCTGCGGTTGTTGAGTTCCGCTTGGCCACTAACGGCGGTCACGGTCGCTTTGTCGCGTTTCGTGGTCAGCACGGTCACGCGGTCGCACTGGATCAGATTACGAGCTTCGTTGGCGATGCTCATCGCGACAATCAACGGGTCTAACGAGCGGCTGATTCGCGCGCGAAAGTCGGTTGCGTTTGCTTGCCACTGAATCAGCTCGCTCTGTCGTTCCAGTTTGCGGCTGCGAACGTAGTTTGCGACCAAGCCTGCGATGACTTCCCAGACCCCAAGTGTTTCTTGAGCCTGAGTCCGAGCGGAAACGTCGCTGGAAGCGTCCTCGCATAGCAGGATTTCGACCAAGTACTCAACGTCGGGGCCAGCCGTGATCGGAGCGATCAACACGGGATTCTCGGTCGGATTGGCGGCTTTGGTTTCGGGATCAATGAAATTGGCGGCAACCAATCGACAACGCCGATTCTGGATGCTGTCGGCGATCAGGTTTCGGTGGCCTGGATGATTGACGACCGCATGAATTTGGGTGTCTTCGGCGCCACAGTGCAGCAGCAGAGTTAGGTGTCCGGATTGGGTGTTGTCCCAAATCAGGAATCCGGACGACGGAGTTTGTGCTTTTGCGCGGCCGATAAGCTCGATGAAAAAATCACGCGGTGTCAGATCTGAATCTGAAAGGTGCGCGATCTCTTCGAGCAGATCTGGTATTTCGTTGGCGATCGTTGTCGTCGACATGGTCATCCTTGACGTTTGGTCGGTTTCCAATCCCGGTTGCTAGGGGCATCAGTCTTGGTCAGTTCTGAAGCACTCGGAGGGTGCCGCGTGCACCGGGACGCAACGCCAGGTTTTGGTTCTGAATTTCGGCCACGACGCTGATCTTTCCTGTTACTGGATGAACCTCGGGCGACACAAAGAACACGGTTCCTTGAAACGTCTGTTCGGTGCCGCCAGGAAGAACTGTGTGAAAAGTTGCTTTTTTTCCGCGCAGGTTTTGCCCATACTTGGCTCCGTCAACAAAGGTTTCGACGTATAGTCGATCCATTCGGACAATACGCATCACCGAGTCGCCTGGATTAAGCCATTCGCCAGGTCGGGCAAGCAGCTCGACGACAACTCCGTCGATCGGTGAACGCAGGTGACAGCGTTGGACTCGTTTGAACGCGACGGCGGTTTTCTCTTTTGCGATTTCCGCCGTAATATCAGCCACTCGCTTTTCGTTGATTGCTTGTTCGACGGACAATTCGGCCTTTTGACTCTGTAGACGCAATTGGTCGTACTCGGATGCCGACACACTGTTGGACACTCGTTCGATGGCATCGGTGGCGCGTCTGAGTTCGGCCTCGGTGACTTCGAATGATTTTCGGTTGAACCGCAAATCGACGTCGTTTTCTTTGCGTTGATCGGCGAGTTGCTGATCGAGTTTGGCGAGCCTTAGTTGCTGTTCAAGCAGGTCGGTGTTTAGGTGCCCAAGGTCCTGGTCCACCGTCACAACGTCGCCTTCACGAACACCAAGATGATCGAGCACGCCCGTTTCGAGTGCAGGAACTCGGACTTCCGCGATCAGTTTTGCCTGCGCTTCGACGACCAACAAGTCGTCCGCGTGGACTGCAACGCAGGCTAGTGAAAGGAAGATCGTGTAGATTGGTAATTGACGCATCATGACGCCTCACAGAGAGGATGCTCTCGGCATTGTCTTGTGCCAAAGAGTGTCCCGATTGGGTTGAAAAGAACGAACACGTATGCCCAAGCAAACTCAATGCGTCGGATGCGAGAGTGTTTGTTGACCACGGTGGAAGAGGCCCGGTTGGCGTGTCTGCCAGCGCTCGGCGTTGCGTTCAGCGTCTCGCTGGGCCTGGGAATCCCATGATCCTTCGGATAGGAAAATTTGATGGTTTTCCAACAGGCGGCCGATTTGTTGATTGGCATTCTTCAGTGCAAGCATGTAGTCCGCCTGCGACCGAAAATACTCGGTCTGTGAATCGGACAACTGTGTTTGTGCTCGCAGCAACAGGTCCAATGTGATTCGACCTGCTTCGTACTCGACGCGGCGTGCATCAAGGTGTTCTTTGGCAGCGAGGAACCGGTTCGAGTTGATCTCGATCGACGCGTAGGTGCGATCGACTTCCGCCACTGCGTCGCTAAGATCGTGCGAAACCTGCAGTTGCTGTTCGTTCAAAACAGCACAAGCACGTGCGAGTTTCAGTTGGGCGTGACGGACACCCGCCAACGCCCGGCGTCGCCCGATGTCGCCTTGGTACTCGACCCCCACACGAAATTCCTGGTGGTCGCCGCTGATCAAGTCGTCCCATGCCGTGTTGTCGTCGCTGCCAGTAAATTGGTCGCCCAAACCGCGAGCCCGATACAAGCCGACAAGATCAACTTGTGGTTTGACGAGGTTTTTCGAAGCGACGAGTTCTAGTTCGGCTCGCTTTACATTCCACTGTTGGCGACGGATCTCGACACGACGTGCGACTGCCTCGCTGAGGACGTGTTGCCAATCATAGACGACGCGTATTTCTAACGGCGAGTCGGATGGTCGTAGCAGCGATCCGTCGTTGGCCGGCAGACTAAGTAAACGCCGCAGTCGTCGCTCGCCGAGGTAGACGCCGACGGATTGTGAACCGCCGCGAGTTCCTGCGAGCGAGTTGTTGACTGCGTTTTGGTAAAAGAAATATTGCTCGCGTGCCTGAGCTTCTTTGCCGGCTTCTCCGCCGTTCATTTCTTGTTCGCTGCGAGCCTTGACTATTTGCCACGTCATCAATGCTTGGTCGCGTGCATCGATTTTGGCGTTAAGATCACGGTAGGCAAATTGAAGTTCCCAGTATGCGTCCTCGACACTGCTGACGAAGTCGCGAACGCCGTTTTCGAATTCAGTCAACGAGATGTCTTCGTCGACGCGAGCCAGCAGGACTCCGTTGGCGGGCAACCCTGGAACTGCACCAGGTCCAGCGATGCGATTGACCTCAGTTCCGGCGCCTCGCATCAATGGAACACGAGCCTCGAATTCCAACAGATCTTCGTACGAACTTTCGAACAGATTGCCCGGTTGGTTGCTGGCGTCGTAAAGCAAGATGTTTCGCATCGTGAACTGCGTCCCCGAGGCGGTTTGCTTCGAGAGAGTGTTGCGAAACTCGGCGAGGTCTTGATCGAGCTGGCGAGTGCCGCCGCCCAACGTGATATTGTTGATCGCACGATCGTTGCTCGTGTAGAACAGGCCAGTGCTGTGCTGTGCGTCAAACGCGCTCAACGCTCCGGCAACGCCCATGGTTGGGTGGCTTTGTCGAATGGCCGGGTCGTAGACTGACAGCGCCGAGCCGGGGGCGGTCATGATTCGGCCGCTCAAATCCTTGAGGACTCGCGAGTTGGTTAGCGCGGTCTGGATTGCTTCGGGAAGCGTCAGGTCGTAGTACTCGCTACCCTCACCTTCGTCAGAAACGCTGCGCGGTGCGAGTGTGTGTGCAGCGCTATCACTTGACGGCGAATCCACGTCGGGATAGTCAATCTTTGTCGAATAGGCAATCGGCGAGGCAGCCGCAGTCGGAATGCTTGCATTTCGCGAGACTGGGGTAGGCGAGGCGTTCGTTTTCGAGCCGCGTTTCTTCAGCTGGGAACTGCAGCCTAGCAGCATCAGTGACGCCAGCCCCACGCTGAACGTAGCCTTTAGATGGATTTTCATTGATTGCAGTGTGACAGCGGTTTTGACTTCTGGAACAACAACGACGGTGGGGCAGTGGGGGTCATCGTCGATCAGAGGGCGTTTGTCCGAACAATTTGCACGACGGATAACCCGTTTGTTCCTCCTGCGGCGTCGCGGGCGGAACAACCGGCACAACCGGCCCGGCGTCGAGCTGATCGCGGTGCTTCGAATGTTCTTGGTAAACCGATTAGGCGTACGGCGACGACAGACTTCGGTAGATTCGATCTCGTATTGCTCAACTGAGGCTGATGGTCACCGGGGCATTCAAGTTGTCGTGTTCGACACTTGGAATGGTGGCATAGGCGAACGTCGAGCAGGTCGTTGTGTCAAATGTTGGGAGAAATTGTGCTGATGCGTTTCATTTTGGGGCTTGGTGCGGCGCACCTCTCTGTTGTCGGCGTGTTCGTCGGAGCAGTCGTTTCCTGTCCGGCGATGGCAGACTCTCCGCTTGCGATCGAGCCAGTGGTGATTGACGAATTCGAAGCAGAATCGCCCGATGCGATGCTCGAAAACGGCTGGACCGATGATGAAGCACGGCGATGTGCCGAGCAGCGAAAGTTGATTCTGGGTCAGTTGATACAGCCGATCACTTCCCTAACTGCATCAACCAAGAACGACACAGGACTGAAACCGCGGTGTCCGCCGTTGGCGGCTGCGATGGTTATGGATTCTGCGCCGCTGCCGGCGGAGTTTGGTGTTCACTGGGTGGCGTCCGGTGTCAGGCATCGGCCGTTGTACTTTGAAGATGTCAATCTGGAACGGTACGGCCATCACTATCTCGCTCAGCCACTGGTTTCGGGCGTGCGTTTCTTTGGCAGTGCAATCGTGCTGCCACTTCGCATGTGTGCTGACAAACCATGCGAGTGCGAAACTTCATTGGGGCTAAAGCGTCCTGGTGACCCGACGTGTCCTGTTTGCCGAAAGCCGGTTGCCTTAGCAACCGGTGGCAAGTAGTCCAACGTGAAAGCGAGTTCTCGGATTAAGTGAACATACGCGTTCGCTTGCTGCGTCCGTCTTTGATTCCATCGCTGCGACCTTCGCCTCGGCGACGCTTCCATGCTGCTGCGGCCATGAATGCCGCGGCCGGAGCGATCGTCGATTTCGACGCCACTGATTCCGAGGACTCTTCGGTCGCATTGTCCGCAGTCTCCGAGCCTTCGTCCGATGAATCTTCACTTACCGAAGCGGGGTCGGTCGACGATTCTTCGTTAGTCATGTCATCATCGGTTGCATCATCGGTTGGTGCGACAGATTGGTCAGACTGTTGGTCGTTCGATTCCGCTGGCAGCGTTGCCTTGCGTTGTGCTTCTGCTGCTGCCTGCTGTACCGACTGCATGATCTGCTGAATCTGAAACGGTGTCGGGTTGGCAGGCAGCACAATGGGAACTTCGGTTCCGTTGATCTGGACGGCGTATCCGTCGGGAGAAAGATTCTGCAGTTTGGTCGATAGCTCGCCAACGTTGTTGATGTTGATCCTTTGCATCTTGCTATCCAACACGATGCTGCCTGGAGCGGCCGAGCGAGGCGTTGACGAATTGACAAAGGTGCTTGACGCCGCTTCGTGGATGACCGTTTGTCGTCCGCTACTCGTCGTCGACGACGACGCCTTGGCAAAGCCGAACACATTGGCTGGCTTACTGTTGGACGTGACCGCTTTCGTGCCCTCGAATGATGTTTTATCCTCCTGCGAGATGGTTGCGGTTTGACTGTCGTCTTTGTGACGTTTGTCAATTCGTCGCAGCGTTTCGTCCTCGTCCTCGATCTCGACCTGGCCGGGGACAATGATCGCTTGGACATCGATGTCGTAGGTTGCAGTCGAGGTCAGTCCAAGGTTGTCGGTCGCAACCACGGTGACGGTGTGGACGCCTTCTTCCTTGGGAGTAAAGTTGATCAACGGGCCAGTGCCGCTGTACTCGACCTTTCCGCCGCGATAGACCCGCCATGCCAACGCAGGTGATTGGCCGGCATCCGACCGGCCTGCGGTGAATGCACTAAGCGAGATGGGACTCGACACATAGGCACGCGGCTCGACGCCCCCTGATACATCGTCGAACGACAATGTGGTCGAGCCGTGATTGATAGCGCCATCGGCGTCCGTAACGGTAACATCCAGTGTGTATTCGCCTTTCTCACTCGGGACGAATTCGACCGACGCGTTGGATCCCGACTTTACGATGACACCGTTTTGTGTGATCGTCCACGCGATCGCCGTGTCGTCGCCGGATCCTGCTGGATCATGAACAGCAATCGTCGTCCGAAGGCCGTTGACGTGTGCGACGACCGGTGTAATTGTGACTTGGATCGGTTCGACGTTGTCGACATCAATTTGGAACTGTGTCGTTGCGGCTAGACCATCGCTGTCGGTTGCCGTAATGGTCACGACCTGGGTGTCCTCGGGGCCGTCCGGATTTTCGTAGGTCCAGTCCCAGGTTCCGTTGTCGTTCTTGACGACGTTGCCAATCGACGCGGTCAGGGTGACGACGTCGTCGCCAACGTCATTCCAAACGCCCGAGTTGATAGCCGTGACGCCTTCGTAGGCATGGATATCGCCGTTGTTGCTGATCGTTGGAACGACGTTGTTGACCGTCAATTGGAAGGTGGTGTCGGTCACAGCACCGTCGCTGTCGGTTGCCGTGACAGTCACGACCTGAGTTTCGTCAGGACCGTCGCTCGTGTCCCAGTTCCACGACCAAGTGCCGTTGTCATTCTTTGTAACGGTGCCCAACGAAGTGGTCAGAACGACATCGTCAAAACCGACGTCATTCCAAACACCTGTGTTGGTTGCTGTTTCGCCTTCGTTAAATGTTACGTCGGCGTCACTCGATATTGTCGGTGCCACGTTGGTGACGAACATTCGGAACGATGTCGTTGCACTGCCTGAATTCGCGTCACTCGTCAAAGTAATGGTGATCAGTTCGTTGTAGGGCCCGTCGGCGGGGACATAGGTCCACGTCCACGACCCATCTCCGTTGTCGACCACGGTCCCGACGGATGCCGTCAATTGGGCCGATGGATCGTAGTGGTTCCAGGTTCCGGTCTGAGTATGCACAGCGGCTTCTTGGTTGGTTTCAGCAGTCGCCAGCGAGAGGATCAGTCCATCGCCGCTTGGGGCGACGCTAATCGTGTCAATGTGGTGTGCGTATCCGTTGGAATCAAACACGCTAACAAGTGCGCCGATCACTTCCTGTGGCTCGTCGATCGGCAACATTTCGGACATGGTCGTACCTGCGTACAACAGGATGTCACCGGAAACCTTTTCCATCCCCAGCGAAGACTGCGTTTCAACACGATCGATTTCCATCGATCCACCTGTGATGATCGTGATGTTGCCATCCACGATTGTTTCGACCAGATGGATCGAGGCGTCGCCGGCGATGTCGATTTTCGCATCGCCGTTGTTCAGCGAAACTGAATCGAGAATAAGATCCGACGTCTCGTGCAAATCCAGGTTTCCATCGCCCGTAATGTGCAGGTCAATCGAGTCTGTCGTTGTAAACAGCTCCACTTCGGCCACGGTGATCACTTGAAGCGTTTCGGCGGTCACCATCGATTCGGGTGATGTCGAAATCGAATGCACGTGAAAGATTGTGTCGTCAGCGATTGTTGAGGCATCGCCTTGCAAGTCCAAGTGACCGCCTGCGTTGATATACAGGTACGGTGCAGTCAAGTCGCTGCCCTGAAGATCAAGGTCGCCGCCGATGTTTAGCCGCATCCACTCGGTCGCTCCGAGTTCGATATCGGCGATGGTTAGATCGCCCGCGACGTCGAATAGAATCTCTGGCGTTTCGACAACGGCCGTGTCGATTGTGAAATCGCCGCTTTGGATGACATGGAAACGGCGGGCCGCTTCGACGTTTACTTGTTCAGCACGCAATTCGATGCCGTCTTCGAAAGTGATTTTCCCGCCTGCCGAGTTGATCTCTTTGGAAATATAGTCAGCCGCCGAAACCGTGATCTGTTTCGCCGATGCTTTGACGCCGTGAAGTTGATTGACGCCTACGGCATAGAAGTTCCCATTTCCGTCGAGACGGTACATCGTGCCCGTGCCGTCAGCGTTGTCGCTGAATAGTTCAACGAGACCATCGACGCCGATTTGCGAACCGGTGAAAACGTGTTTGCCGTTGAAGATTCGTGTGTAGTACGTGTCCGTGAACTCATCTAGCAAGACCTCGTCGGTCGCGTCGTTGATTTTCACATAGACAGGCAGTCCGGTCACGGAGTCGAGTTCCGTTGCGGTGGCTTGTCCGATGCCTCGAGCACGCAGGGTGACCGATGGCATGTCGGTTCCATCGGGGTTCTGCACAGTGCCGGATACGAATACGTTTGTGTCCGATGCCAGCAACGCCGTGCCGGTCACATTCAGGGTTCCATCGATGGAAAGGTCATCGCCGGAATCCAGGATCAGATTGCCTGCGTTGACGACCGATAAGTCCATGTCGAGTCGTTTGGCACGGTATTCGATGTCTTTGCCTGCACCGTCAAACATCATGTAGGACGAAATCGTTCCATGAGCCAGGACAGTCAGTTCGGAGCCATACTGAAGTGTTTCCGTTCCGTCTGCCAGGGCGGTTGGCCGCACGACATTGGACGATCCGACGGGGACTTCGCCGATCAGGACATTGCCTGTGGTGCTGGTCAACCGCAGATGCCCGTTGGTGTCGCCGGCGTGAACGCGATGCAGTTCCATGGATTCGTGCGTCGTCAGTGCAATCGAACCGTCGACCGTGGTCAGCGAGGTGACCAGGATTCCTTCATTAAATTCCCCTGCGCCGTCTCGTTCGTGCAATCGGATGTCGCCCGTGGTTGTGTCGGCCGCCAATCGGTTGACAGCGATCTCTAAATCAGTGATTTGTCCACCCGCGATGATGGAAAGCGAATCCGCGATGATGTCGACTGCGGCATCGTCGCCAAGTTCGGTTACTTTGCCACCGGCGATGATGTTGATGTCACCCATCGATGTTAGTCCGGCTTCAATGCCCGGCTGTGGCGTTGGAACGTCCGCCGGGTTGTCGTAGTACGTGCCCGCCGACAGATAGTCGATGGCGACGTCACCACCAGCGGTGATGTTGATATCGTTGTCGTCGCTGTCGTGAATGATATCGAGTCGCTCGATCGTCAAATCGCCAGCCAGATCCAGCGTGAACGATCCGTCACGAATCATCGTGTCCGAAATCACCATGTCGCCGGCACCTAGTTGAGCGATACTGACATCGCCAGTGATCGGCGATTGGATTGTCAGTTCGTTGATTCGCGTCTTGATGTCGATTTCACCCGCTGCTTCCATCGTCAAATGGTCAGCAATGATGGAATCGAATTCGGACGTGATCGTGCCGGAGGATCGCAGCGTCAGATCGGCTCCACTGGCAAGACGCACGTCGTTCAAGACGAGGTTGCCAGTCTGGACTCCGTCGCCATCAGGGTCTCGGGATACAAGGGTGACGTTCTTGTCGTAACCGTTGCCAAGCGTCTGAACAAAGTCGGCAGTCAAGTCACCTTCGGCGACAACGTTGATGGCTCCATAGGATCTGGCACTCGATAGCACCATGGCCTGGCCGCTGTTGATCGCAATGTCTCCGGGCCCCCTGGTCTGCACGTTGACGTCGTCGACGAGAGTCCGAAGTGCGATGCCGCTATAGGCAGTCGCGATCAGTTTGGGGGTTTCAACGAGGCCTTCTTCAAACGCAAAGTCACCTGCGGATGAAAGATCGTTGAAGATCTCACCACGATTGGCGTTCAGGTGAACCAATCCGCTGGCTTGCACGTGACTGATTAGCGAAGCCGATCCGGTGTCGCGTGCCGAGAATTGGATGTCCCCGCCGCTACTGCCCGAATCGATCTGCACTCCCTTGCCGGTAACGCCGACATCGTCCGTCGTCGTTACGGTAGCACCGATAAGATGCACATCACCAATTCGGTCGCCCGTTGTGCCGGATTGCAACTTGACCAATTGCGATGCCGTCACATGGCCGCTGACGATTAGGTCGTTGCCTGCCAAGACTGTAATTGCATTGGTCGCATCGACGTTTCCATCGATGACTGTGTCACGTCCAGATAGAAGTTGCACGCGGTCCGATGTCGAGTCGGTAGTCGTGGTTTGAATATGAACATCACGGCCGATCGTTAGATCTTGTCCCGCGGAAAGCCTGATGCTTTCTGGTCCGCTGATACTGGACTGAGCCGCCAGAGCTGACGAATCGATCTGGATGCCGCTGACTGAAAGATCGTCGTCGCCGTGAATGTCAATGGTTCCCGAGTCGACGGAAACTAAGCCTTGAATTCTGACGTCACCACCCGCGTCGATGGTCAAGTTGATTCCTGCGTGTATCGCTTCTTGCGTGAACTCGCGGAACGGTTGCGGTGCAGTATCACTCAATGGTATCGCTTGCAGTTGCGTTTGGCTCTCGATCACCGGAGTGGTCGTCCAAAGTGTTACATCGCGTTGATTGACGACCTTGGTTTCTTTATCCGTCGTTTCGTAGCGAGGTCGGTTGTTGTAAATATCAGTTTCGTGACTGACCCATTGATAACTGGTCTGCAGCCGTTGATCGTAGATGTTGTGCCAAATGCTGGACCAGTCGTAGTTGTAATCGTAGAACGTTTCGGACACTTCGGTGCCTGATCGGCTGATCCAAACTGGTGTCGAAGTGGTCGACAAGGATGCACCGACGGCTCCATCGAAGGCATGAATCCAGCCGCCGTCCTGTGCGTTTCGGTCACCATTTGCATGATAACCATCGGTAACAAACAGGTAGTTTGCTGAACCATAGACATCCAGGTCAATGGTTTCCCAATCCGCATGGCGGCCGGTGTAAATGACCTGATCTGGGTATCCACTGATGGCATGCGTCGATCCGCTCGAACGACTGAATCGGTTCGAACCCTCGATGTTCACGGTGACGTGGCTGCCGATGTGCGCAACGCGACTGTTTCGATAGTGGGTCAGGGTGTAGACCACGTCGAATCGCTTGTCTTGTTCGATGCCAACGTTGACGACATGCGTGTTGACAACATTTCCGTTAACGATTGCCGCTGTGTCTTCTAGGAAACCATTCGCGACGATGATATATCTGCCGGTACCGAAGGTTCCATTAACAGTCGAAGCGACGTCGGTTGGATTGTCATAGACGTTGGCAACGGTTCCGACGGAATTCCAGTGCCAAAGTGGATCGCGGCCACGCTCGACCGTGTTCGCACCAGTTCGACCATCCAAGATCGAATACTCACGGCGTCCGTCGCTGTCATACGTGATCGCCCACCGTGCATCGCTGTTGTCGTAGTCCTGGACACGGTAATAATCGACACCTGGTTTATCTGTCGACAACGAGTTGTAGTTCTCGTGAACGCGAGCGTCCTCTTCGTGATCCGACTTGTCCTGCGTGTACAGCGTCGTCGCATGGTCACGGTACTCGCCAACCAGTTTGACGGTCAACGTTTCACCTGCGACCTCAGTCGATGAACCGCCGATGCGATTCGGTTCACCTTGGCTGACGACTCGCAAGACATCATTCTGCGCACCTTTAGGCATGCGGATGTACTTGTCGTTCCACCCGGCGACATCGACCAGGTAGACCAAGTCATCGTCGTCGCCGGCTTCGGGCAATCCGTCGGTGACGTCGTTGTTCTCGTAAAGGTCGTTGGCCTCGAACCATTCCGGAGTCCAGTCGTCGACGGTCGCGTTGCCATTGAGCGTTCGATGCGTTTTCGCGTTGGCAAAGGTAAAATCGTACAGTGGGCGATAGCCCAGCGAATCGAGAACTAGTTTACGATCATCGTCGTTCAATTGACTGAAGTTTCGATAGACGCTGGATTGGTAATCCGGTTCCCACCCAAAGTCGGCGTTGAAGTAGTCGACGCCTTCGACGAAGTACTGACGGACCTTTTCGGTTACATCCAGTTTGTTGGGGTTGTAGTATCCGATCTGCTCGAGCGTTACGTCCATGGTGTGGAATTCCGATCCAACCTTGACGGAGTCGACGCCGGTTTGTTCGGTCACTGTCGTCGTAACAAACTTGACCTCGGGGACTTGGATCACACCGTTGGCGACTTGACGATATCCCGTGATCACATCGACATCGACGGGATTGATTGACAACTGGGCAGCCAGTTCGGGACGTGTTCCTTCACCTTCTTGTGTACCAGAGAGTACGAACACGTCTCCGCCGGCTTTGATTCCAACGCTGGTGACGGCATCGATCTTGCCGTTGGCTTGAATGATAACGTCGCCGTCGGAAAAATTGTCCTGTGTGATGGTCGGGGACAGGAATGTGGCTAGCGACCAAGCTCGATCGATGCCCGAGTTCATTCGAATGTCGTCAGCCCCGCGAAGTTCGCCTTCGATCAATATCTCATCAGACGCGTTAATCATCAGCAACGAATCGTCGCCCGTCGCTTGGACTTCGCCAAATACGTAAACATGGTTGCCGATCAAATGGGTACGTGTTTTAGCTTTTACTAAGCCTGCGGCTACTGGTCCGGTTGCTGCGGCAACATAAAGCGTGTCCGCGGCCACTCTCAAGATTGACCCGTCACCTCGCGCTTGCAAGTGAGCACCGGCTAGCACGTTGAGGTCTCCGTCGGCAGTCATCGTTAGCAGGTTATCGGCATCGACGCGGCCACTGACGCTGATGTCGCCACCGGATGTGATTGTTATTTTATTCGCATCGGCAGACAGAATTCCGCCATCGTCCGACATGTCACCCAAGACGCCATGGATCACGATGCCATCGGCGGAAACGATATTGATCGAGCCGCCATCGTCAACGTTAATGGTTCCTCCGCCCAAACGCTGTGGCATTCCGGCGAAGACTGGATCGGCGCCCGACGCTAAGACGTTGCCATCTGCATCGACGTATTGTCCCTGTTCATCAATCAAGTTTCCTGCCGCATCGACTCGGTCGCCCGATTCGGTTAGCAGGAAGCCATCGGCGTCCGTATTCATGACCAGCGGCTGGATCGCCAAGCCAACACCCGAACTGTGCTCGCCGGCTTCGATCGTTAAGCGGTCGTTGGCTTGAATGACACCGTTGACGAGGATCTGTCCACCGTTGATTAGATTGATGTCGGAGCCAACATCCACGCTGTGAATGGTTCCGTGGAACTGCAGATCGCCGGTGCCCCTCAATTCGATCAAGCTAGCCGGTCGTACCGCCCAGGTTCCGCCGCCATTCGAATCGGTCGTAACGCGGCTTAGTGAACTGATCGATGCAGATGCGTAGTCGATCGAAATCAGCTTGGTTGCCAGGATTGTTCCACCCCGCATGACCGCTTCGCCGTCTTCGTTGGCTCCGCTGCCGCCGATCAGCAGGGTGCCCGTCAAGTTCATGTCGACAGTCGTGTTCCGACCACTCCACTGGACGAAGTTATTTTCGTTAAGTCGCCCACCCGCTTGGACGGTGCCGATGATCGTGGCGTCGCCCGAGTTGATTCGGATGGCGCTATGGTCGGCGGACGTCAATAGGTTGACACCCGAAGCAACGATGACGTTGGCGGCATCGATTTCGACCAAACGGTTAGCCGAAACCACGGCGCCATTCTGAACCAGCGAGCCGTTCTCGAGCGTCTCTGTTCGGCCTAGTTCAACGGTGCCGTCTTTCGAATGCATCGTTAGCCTTTGGCCTGCGTTATCGACGGCCAAGGTCATGTTTTCAACTCGGATTCCGCTATCGGCCGAAACTAACAACGATCCGGCGACTTGAATGTCGCCTTGCAAGTTGGCTTGACCATCCATGTTGATCATCACTTCATGGTCGAGCAACGTCGTGGTTTGTTTGGTGCTGCGAACAACGCCGGATATGCCAAGATCTTTGCCTTGCATTTCGATCCAACCGGCTGTTTCGATTCGTCCAGATTCTCGTTCAATGCGCAACTCGCCATCGGTGGACTCGAGACGTACCCAGGTGGTTCCGCGATCCGTCGTGTCGATGTTGCTGTTGATCGAAACGTCGTTGTGTCCAGTGAAAACGATTTCACCGTGGGTTCCGCTAGTAAGGAACTTGGCCGTGCCGGTGGTCTGCAGCGAAATCTCGCCATCATTCGTCACCGAACCTGCGGAGATTCGGACATCGTCGCCAGCTTCGAGAGTTCCGTAGATCGTGACACTGTGTTCGGCGTTGATGACGATATCGCTGCCGATACCGCGAGCGATAATGTCGCCACGAAGATGATTGTCTACGCCGCCAGGCGAAAGAATGATCGAGGCGTTGACCGTTTCCAGAACGCTGGTGTAGTCCAAGTCAATGTTCTGACCTGCGTCCGAGTTGGTACCGTCACCACTTTGTAGTTCGATACCCGAGTGGGCCTTAAGCGAACCAGCGATGTACAGCGACCCGTTGTTGCCGTCCTGTGAGCCCAGCCGGATCACGCTGCCAGCCTGGTCAGCCAACATCGTGTAGGGAAGCGACGATGCAATGTCTTTGCTGACCGTGAAGCCAAGCAGATTCGCGTTGACGGAGTCGGTGCGCAACAGTTTGGTGGTGTACGGGCCAGTCAGGTTTAGACGACCGTCGCGAAGTTTGACTTCGACGTCGGGATTGACCAAGTCGTCAAACGTGTAGTTCGATCCAAGGACATGATTGATGTTGTCGGACTGGGTGACTTGATAAACGTGAGCTTCCAGTGCGGCCTGAACGTCGGCAACTAAGTCGGCAATTGATTCGTTGTCGGCCGTGGCCGCGGCAGTGATGGTGACTTCGCCGCTGACTTCGAAGTCCACTTTGTCGATCCACAGGCTAAGCGTAACGTCGTCGGTCAGCTTGCCGTCTGCGGTCGCGATGAAGCCGTCTGCAAAGATTTCATTAGTGTGAGCCGGTGCCAGAATGTTGATCGCACCGGGAGCATCGATTTCGATATGGCTGTTTTGACGAAGAGTGGTCAGTTGCACCGATCCCTGAATCTGCGTGCCTTGCCCAAGTGTGCTGTCTCCACCGTGAATTTCAATGCTCTTGCCCGCCGTGATGCTCTGGCCGATGTCGATTGCACCATCGGCATTGATTTCCACGGTTGAATCACCATTGGCATAATGAACGCGACGACCGATGTACTTGCTTACGTTGTCGTAAACATTTTCGACCTGTCCACCAGCAACCAACAACCCAAGGATTTGGGCACCCTGGTTGGCGTCGATCTGAATCGAGCCAGCCGCGTGGTTGACGATCAATTCAGCCGCACCGGGGACGTAGACACCGAATTCGGTGACATCGTCACCACCAACAATGTGCATCGAATTTCGCGATCGCAGCAATCCGCCGGTCTCGATGATTTCGCCCGCTTCGTTTTCGGTCATCCCGCCGATGCGAGCTTGCCCGCCAGCGGTGATGTTCATGCGCCCGGTTTCGTTGGACCAGTTGAATGTTTCGGTTTCTAAGTTACCGGCGTCGTCGAAAGTTTGAGTGACTCGTGCACCGGAGATCAAATTGCCCATCAACCAAGCGTCGTCGTGAGCGGTGATGGTGACGTCGGATCCGCTTCGGTTGCTCGTCCAACCCGTCGCGGTTAGCCCGCCAGCGGTCGTCACCAGAACACTGACGTCGTTGTCGTCGATGCCCACGGCACCAGCGTCCAGCGTGACGGATTTCGAAGCGATGATCGCGGTGTCGACCTGGATTTGTTGTCCGGCCGAAATCGACACGGTCGAGTTAGGACCAGCGAAATTGACACCGGTTTCGGTGATTTCACCACCCGCGACAACCTTGCCCATCAAGTCGACGTCATGCGAACCTTGCAAGTTGATTGACGAACCGGCTTGCGAAGTCACCAGTTGCGACGTCGCATGCACATAGATGCTGCTGTCGCCGACTCCTGAACCATCCAAGTCCGTTCCGTCCGCCGCGATGCCACCCAGCATCGTGATGTCGCCTTCGACCGTCGCGAATCCTTCCCAGTAGATCCACTTGTCGCTTTGCAATGCCAGCGTCGAATCATCGCCCAATACGTCGATGTTTCCGCGAATGATCACGTCGTCCGACGCTGCGATGTCTAACGTGACGTCGTCCATCAATGTGGTCAGCGTTCCCGTCAACAGGAATCCGAATCCGCGATGACCGTCCAAGTAATGTGATTCACCAACCTTCAAAATAGTGGAATCGTTGGCGTCAACGACCACAATGAATTTGTCATCGCCGTCAATCACTCGCCAACGTTTGCCTGCTTCGATCGTCTCAACCGTCTGTCCGCCTGACAAATCGATGCCGTTGTTGGTGAACTGTGTTTGTAACGCTCCGTTGACTATTCCGCTATCCAGATTCGACGTGACGATAGGGATCGCTGTCATGTCGAAGAGATTCTTCGCCGGAATGGAATCAAAGTAGTCGGCGAAATCATTCACCGAACCGTTGATGTCCATCGTCATACTGCGACTGGCCGTGATTGAACCGCCGACGAATATTTCGCCAGCCGAGTTCAACGTGATATCGCTGTTGATCCCCGTCAGAAATGCGACCGGCTTGCCCGATGTCGTGTCAAAATCAGCACCCGCGGTGACTGCCGATCCGGCGTGCGAGTGCAAGAATGTTCCTGCCGAGATGTCGATTTGCGTTCCTGAGTGGCGTCCGAATACCAGACCGCCCTCGAAGATCTCTACGGCGCGAATCGCGTCGATTTGGACCATCGAGTCTTTGCCGTTGGCTCCGGTTTCGCCTGGGGCACCGCGACCTGCACGAACTTGCCCAGCGATCTCGATCTGTCCCGCCGAGTCCATGTCGACCAAACTGTTCGCGGTGTTCCCACGCACGATGCCTGACGAATCAACTCGCAACCGACTGGTTTCGTTATCGTTCAGCACGTTCACGTCCGCCAGCGTGTCGGCGAAAAGCCACCCGCCGATGATCAGATCTTCGTCTGTGTTGAAGACAACCGTTTCGCCCTGCACACCCGAATCTGGCAACCCGGTTGGGTCATGGAAATTGCGTGCAAAGATCTCGCCGTACGTCGAAGTGAACTCGACGCGATTATCAGGAGCCTGAACGTCGCCACGGATTTCGATCCGATCAGCGATGAAGTTCGTGGTGTTGGTCAGAGCCGCATTGGAAACGTTGTCGTCTTCGATGTCGCCCAGGATCATCTCGTTGCCGGTCGCCTCGTGACCGATGTTGACCTGCGCAAATTCTTCGCCGATCGCCGCTAGGTCTCGCTGCGACATGTCGAACGTTCCGTTGTCGGGGAACGCGACCGATTTGTCGCCGCCCAGCGACGCTTCGCCCGCTGATCCCAACAAGTATTTCACCGAATCATTCGTGATCCGAACGTTCAAGTCGCCGGTTCCGTGGATCATCCGTTCGCCCGAGACGAAATCGATATCGTCGGCACTCAAGAAGATATCCGAACCGTCCTCACGGTTGCGAATCATACCGCTGGTCAACGACAACAGTGAATCGAGTTGCAACAGTTTGATGTCGATCGTTCCGTGACCGACGACCAAGGCGTCGATCATGGTTCCGTCGGTGATCTGGTTCAGCCAATCGGCCGTCAACGCGTCGTCCCAGTCGACTTCGTCAAGCCATTCGTTGTCGTCGAGGTTGGTTGGCAACTCAAATCCGTTGTTGGCCAGCGCTCCGCCGTGTGCGTGCCGGATCAATTCCAAATCGTCCTTCTCGACGATCACGATGTCGCCCGTTTGGGTTTCCTCCGCCGTCGACAAGGCGTTTGCCACCGTCAAACGATCGACCTGAGTCAGGATGGCGTTGCTGTAGGTTCCGATTGCGTCTTCCGCGAACAGCTTCAAGTGCGAACCGGCAGCCAAGATTTCGTGCGAGTTGTCATTGATGATTGATCCGTCCACGGCCGTCAATCGAACCCAACCGGCTCCCAACCCGTCCCAAGAATCGCCGGCCGATACCAACATGTTGGCAGCAAGGTGAATATTCGCTGCGTCGTCGAACACTCGAGCGTCAATGTAGCCGTCGTTGCCAGCGTT
>JBAUHR010000428.1:0-5648 GCA_049680385.1 Rubripirellula sp.
GTCACCGGTGATTTGAATTTGACGGAATTCGGCGGCTACCTCTCGCTCACCGGCGGTACCACGATTGCCGGTGACGTCGCGATCAACAACTACTCGGAGCTGTATCTCGAACAAGCTCATACCTTCAGCAACCAAACGGTAACGCTCGGTGAAACGGGTGGTGTCTCTTCGGGGACACTTTATGTCTCCCCGGGCGGCGGAATGAATGTCGATAACACTGCGACAGTCAACTTGAAGTCAGGCAATCTGTATCTGCAAAGTGCGCTGGTCAACAATGGAACCATCCTAGCCGATGAAGCGGCGTCCGCGAGTATTTACGACTCTGGCGGCGGCACCATTGCCAACACCGGCACCGCGACGTCAACCAACGGGGCCAACCTGAGCATCAATTCGGCGAACACCACCAACACCGGCATGATGTCCGCAACACTGGGATCGACACTGGATTTAGGCGGCACATGGTCCAACGTTGGTGGCACGCTGGCGGTTGACGACACGTCCACGCTGAATCTCGGCGGCTCATTCAACACTACGGATTTTGGCACCGTCAGCGTCACGCCTGGTGGCATCGTCAACATCACCGGAAATCAGAACAACGCCGGCAGCACGTTCGTCGGCGCTGCTGGTTGGAAACTAAACGGTGGAACGATCACCGGTGGATCGCTTGATGGAACGAGCTTGCCAGTTGTTGGTGGAACACTGACTGGCGTTGCTGTCACCGGTGATTTGAATTTGACGGAATTCGGCGGCTACCTCTCGCTCACCGGCGGTACCACGATTGCCGGTGACGTCGCGATCAACAACTACTCGGAGTTGTATCTCGAACAAGCTCATACCTTCAGCAACCAAACGGTAACGCTCGGTGAAGCAGGTGGTGTCTCGACCGGTGCCGTCTACGCCACTGCGGACGGGAACGACTTGAGGTTTGCGTCGGATTCAATCCTTGACGGCAATGGAACGTTGACGTCCTATACCGATCCCGTTTATCTCGACGGAGTGATCAGCCCAGGATTCAGCGCTGGCAGTATTCAGTTCGGTGGGGACAGCGAGTTCATTCTCGGAAGCACGGCGATGCTGAACATCGAACTGGGCGGTGTGAACTCAGGTGAATTTGACACCATCACGGCTAACAAATTGACGCTCGGCGGAGGGCTGAACGTTTCACTGATCAATGGTTTCACACTGGCCGACGGAATGGAGTTTGACTTCTTGTTCGTCAACGATCCGCTCAGTGGTACGGGCATGTTCAGTGGTTTGAATGACATGGATCGGGTGGCAACGTTCGGCGGATTCGACCTGAACATTGCCTACAATGTTGGCGACGGCAACGACGTTCGGTTGTTCAGTACGGTATCCGCCATACCTGAACCGTCTTCCATCATGGTGCTGACCTTGGGCAGCATTGCTGGATTGGGATACCGCAAACGACGCCAAACGCGAGCCCAGGTATGAATCGGATCCGCCTGCTTGCGTTAGCAGTCTTTGCGGCTGGATTTCCTTGCGGTTTGCCAACTGGGCTCGCTGATGTAACGGCCTTCATTGATGGCGTAGGTGAACTTTCCGAGGAAGCTCCTTCACCCGACGCACAACTCGCCAAGTTGCTTGGGCAGGCCAAGAGTCTGATCGCATCGGGAAACGTTGCAGAAGCAAAGGAACTGCTGGTGATTCTAAAGGCGCACCCCGACGTATCCGATGTCGATGTGGTAATCGCCGATCTGATGTTTTCGCTCGGCCGTGTTGCCGAGGGCCAGCAGTGGCTCGAAACGGCTTCGGCGACCGAGCCGCAGCGTTTGGCACTTTATCTAGCGTTCAGCGAACTGGCCGTGCGACAACATCGCTGGTTCGATGGTTGGGTGCTGACTCGATTGGCCGAGCGACTTGATCCGCCCGGTCACTGGTCAGCGCCGATGAAAGATCGCGTCGCAACTCGACTGACGCTGCTGAATGCCATTTGTTGCGAAGGGCGGACCGAATGGAAGCAAGCCAGACAAGGCTACGAAAACCTGGTCAATTTATCGCAGAAGATTGGCGATGGCGTTCTTCGCGACGCAAATCTGGGGCTCGCCCGATCCTGTTTTCGATTGCAAGACTACGACGCAGCGTTGGCCGCGCTGACAACAATCACAAGCAAGGACAGCTCCATCGGAACTCCCAATCAGCTACTAGCTCAGTTCTATGAGCAAAGCGATATGCTTTCCGAAGCGGACGCGGCCTACGCCAAGAGCATCGCCGAAGCAAAACCGAACCAAAAACCGTCAGCGCATTTGGCGTATGCTCGTTACTTGCTGCACACCAATGCACCGGAGAAGGCAAAACAGCATCTAGAATTTGCGATCCCCGAAAGCCCAAACGCCAAGGAACAAGATTCCGAACGCCGTTTCCTGCAGGCGGTACTTGCACGAATGGAAGGCGACGTGACCGTTGCCCAAACCGAACTATCGAAACTGCACCAAGCACGGCCCAGCGCAGTCGCGGTTTCGAGTCATCTGGCCTCGATTTTGGTTGACCGCGAAGACGAAGCGATGCGGGCTCGAGCACTGCAAATCGCCGAATCGGCTGTCCGCAATTCCCCCAACTCGGCAGACGCCTGGGCATCACTTGGCTGGGTCCGACTGCGTCTGGGCGACCAAGAAGCCGCTGACAAGAGCTTGAGGCAATCACTGAAGCTTGGAAAACCGTCGCGCGACACCCTGCACTACCTCGCAGAAATCAATCGAGTCGCCGGAAAGACTGAAGAAGCCGACACGCTAGACAGACTCTATGAGGCTGCGAAGGGTCCGAAGTTCTTTGACACGCGCAAGTAGGATTACCCCGGAAAGGGACACCAACTGGTCGGGCCAACTGATGCCTTGTCTAGGCACCCAATTTGCTGCCGCCCCCTTTCGCTCGCTGTGGCCTCGCCGCTCGTTTACGTTGCATCCTTGAACGGGTTTCGTTCGGGTGGTTCGTCGTGGCTGACGGTTTTTAGGATTTGCTGCACGAAGGCGTTCAGCAGTGGGACTCGGTGCCGTACCCACACGTGAGTCGACTCGGGCTTGCAACCTAGTCGTGACTTGGCTTCCAGTGCCGTGCGTCCAAACGAGATTCGCCGGCATCGCCAGCGGATCGCTTGCTCGATGACCGCCAACAACAGTCGGTGATAGATCGGCAGTGTTGCGTTTTCTTCGTAGTCCATGCCAAGGTAGAAACCGATCGCCGTTTCGCCGTCGCGGATCACCGTCACAAAACCGACAAGCTTTCCTTCGTGACGAATCCCGATGCTGACAAAGTCATCGCCAAGCGAATCGGCCATCCTGGGCAACGTCGTTGGCTGCAGCGGAAACAAGCACACGTCGGCTCGCTGAGCGACGGATTGATACAGCCGGTACAAGTCGTCCGCCTCGGCATGCGCGTCTTTGATCACAGCAACCTCGAACGACTCCGTCTCAAACGGCTTGAACACCTTTCGCGCGGCAGCGCGATAGCGTTTCGTCAAACTCGCCGCATAATCATCGAAGGATTGCCAGTTCGGGTCGATCGCCAAGACCATGTTCGGTTCCGTTTCTAGCGGACTGTACCGAAGCGATGCCAACTCGGACGCTGGTTCACGGTCATTTTCAAACAGATCTTTGACAATCACATAGTCGGTTTGGCCATGCAATCGATTGGCCCGCCGAATGCGGTAAAGACACTCGGCGACACCCGCCCATACTTTTACCCGATCACAGCCCGGCGCAAACGCGACTCCGTCTGGCCCCCATGTATGCACGTTTCCGCACATCGTGATGCGTCGCTTCACCAACGCGAGTGATTTGCGTTTTAAGTCGGGCGGCAGGATCGAACGCTTCACAGACTTCTGGTCAAACAACTGCTCACCACTGACGCTGAACGACTGAGTCGCGACCGCCGCAACCGGCCGACCCGCGTCATAAATGATCGCAAAGTCGCGCACGATCTCGCCAACAAAGTCATCTTGCGCATTGCCGAGAAACCGCCGGCTCATAAAGATCGATGCGGCACGTGTGACAATGTCCCAGTGGTCGGCATCAAGAAACTCGATCCGGCTGGCGATGGCAAACTGGAAATTGCTTGGCCGTTTCGTAGCGGATACCGAAGGTGATTCTGCAGCCATGATGGCAACCTAGAGATAAGCAAGTTGTTTTGCCGCCACTTTACACACTCCAGTGGCCACACACAGCGCTGGCGAGTGAACTGGACCGTACACTCGCTAGCGCTTCGGGCTTTTATTTTCTTACACGAATTACTGCGTAAGACAGCGCTGCCATCCTCCTTGCGAAGGGGATTGCTTGATGCTTCGTGCATCGATATTTTCAAGACGTCGGCTCGGTTGGCGGTCTCATCTTTTGCTGCCACGCGGTTGTATCCGCCGAGTCACGAAGTTTGGATTCACATCTCCTATTCTGGAATCGAACCATGACGCAACTACGTTTCTTTGCACTTGTCGCCTGTGTTGCAGCAACCACGGTTTGCCACAACGCTTCTGCAGCAATCACGACTGGCTATGGCGTTTCTGCCGGAGTGACGACCTATTCGAATTGCCCAAGCTTTTGCACGGGACTATCGGACGGCGAATCGAGTGGCGGCGAATTCGCCACCTTCGCGAATGTTTCAAACAGCACCTACGGTACGGCGGCAGCGAGAGCATTCTATGACGGATCCAGTACCTATTTGCCGGTATTGAAAGCCTTTGCGTCGTCGGTGGCCGGGCGTGGTGCGGGTGCGTCGGCGTTTGGTGCGCAAGGATTCACGTATTCGGGAACCGAAGCGAAGTTGTTGACGATCGATTTCCAGCTTGATGCGTCAGTGACGGGCAACGCCGCCGGCGATCTGTCGCCCGACAACCGGGCCAGCGCCAGCATCGGTGTCTTGCGAGGAGGCAACGGTCTTTTCGGTTCCAACATTGCGTTCTCAAGTGGTTTCGGCACTTACTACTACGAAAATTTTGGCGAGCGACTTGGCGAGCGGTCCGTCGGCGTCACCGTCCCGAACGGATCCTCCGCCGGATCGCTTTCGTTCACGGTCAACCCGGGCGACGAGTTCTTTGTAGCGGCAAGTTTGAACGCGACCACGCGAGCCGGCACGGTCGATGCCTTCAACACTTTCACGTCGTCCTTCACCGACGCCACCGGCATCACCGCGATCGCGGTTCCCGAACCAACATCCGCCGGTGTACTCGCGATGGCATCGGTGGTGATCTTGCTGACAAAGCGACGCAAACGAATCGCGTAGGTCGTTCGAACGTTGCTGCGAGGTCCAAGCATGTTCTATGAACACTTCAATGTCTCGCGATTCTTTCGGCATCACGGATCAAATTGACGTCAGCAAAACCGCGTTTTCGCGCCTACAGAACAGCAACGCAAACCGCCTATTCTGCGCAGAATAACGTCTTGGATTGCGTCCGCTAGGCGAAGCAGGGAATCCGGTTTAGAATCGCGACTCCACAGGAACTAATTCCTTAGAAGTTGGTTTAACCGTGGATGACATTCACTTGCGATCACCCTATGGCCACTGGTTCGAACCCGCGCATGCAATCCACTTCAAAAGTCAATTTGGAATGCCCGATTTGCGGCGTAACGCAGTTTCGGCACCGTTTCAAAAAGAAGGATCGAGCTTTTTGGCGATGCGAGTCGTGTGACATGGAACTGCAA
>JBAUHR010000429.1:0-2027 GCA_049680385.1 Rubripirellula sp.
TTCCGGTTCGCCACGTCGATGTCAACGAAGAACCGAACCTGGCTCGTCGTTACGGCATTCGTCAAACGCCGACCTTTGTCGTTGTTAGCAGCGGAAAAGAAGTCACCCGTTTGGTCGGCATGCAGTCGGCTTCGGAGCTGCTTTCGGCACTGGCCATCAATCCGCAAGGTCCGCTGTTCGCCACGGGCGCGAACCTACAATCAGATCCGCGTGACAGCGTAAGAGACTCTGCCCCGCGAACTCGTTTGGCACCCCTGCGCCGCGGCGACTTCGGCCAGACACTTGCGGCGGCACCCGTAAACGAATTACTTCGCAACGAACCCATGCCCAGTCTGTCGGTCGCCAGCGCGATCCAACGGGCCGAAGCTGCCACGGTGCGACTGAAAGTTCATGATGGAACAGGCTACGGCGCTGGGACCGGAACCATCATCGATACACATGGCGAATTCGCTTTGGTACTGACCTGCGGGCATTTGTTTCGTGAAAACAAAGGCCAAGGCAAGATCGAAGTCGACCTGTTCGTCGGTGGTCAAGTCAAAACGGTGCTCGGCAAAATTGTCGACTACGATGCCGAAAATCGCGACATCGCACTGGTCGAGATACGTCCCGGTTTCCCGGTTCAGCCCGTGCCGTTGCTCACCAAGGGTCAGACGTTGCGAACCGGTCAACCGGTATTCAGTTTCGGTTGCGATCGCGGTGACGATCCAACTCGCCGCGACACACGCATTACCGGCGTCGATAAATACAATACACACCTTGGCGCATCAAACATCGAAATTTCCGGCGCTCCAGTCGATGGACGCAGTGGCGGTGGTTTGTTCGACGAACAAGGTCGACTTGTCGGCGTTTGTAACGCAGCGGATTACAAAGGTGATTTAGGCATCTACACCGGACCGGGTAGCGTTCAGTGGCAACTTGACCAAGTGCCCGGATTGTCCAAACTCTATCAAGGCCCCAATAACGTCGCTCAAAACGCGCCAGCCAACCCGCCAGCAGCACGAATCGCGGCCGTTTCCGACACATCGCGAAACAATCCAGTTGTCCAAGCATCAGCAATCGAGCCCCAGCGACAGCCACGTCAAGTAAACGCAGCATCGCTCGGTCTCGCACCGGCACCGCGTCCAAGACCACAAGCAGGCAACCGCGAAGTGATCGTCATCGTGCGAGATCCCAATAATCCAACCGGCCAGCCGCAAGTGATGACGGTTCGCGAGCCGACAGCAGACTTGTTGAACATGATTAAACAACAAGCCGGCTAACGAGCGTCGTCAGCTACTGCGAGCTTTTTCGCTGTTGACGAACCTGCTTGTAAACTTGATTGGATGCTTCGCCGGCCAATTCGCCGGCGACCCACAATCCACCCGCAACAGCGATCCCGAACGGGCCACCGATCGCGCCCAAGCTCATGGCGGTCACGCTGCCAACCGCACGACCTGCGTTACGACGTAGCTTGGGGTCACGTAGTCCGATGTGATGACCGCCGGCTTCGGTCGCCCACTGCGCCGCTTCGGCCAACAGCATCCATCCGCTTGCTCCACGCAATAATCGTTTTGCGCCATGACGTGACGCGAATCGAACCGTGCCCGCTGCCATCGTCTTGACGCTTGTTGCAGCCAGACGTTCACAAGCGATTCGGATCTGACCGCTTTCTTCTTGGTCCAGTGCACACCACGAAGCAAAGTGTTCGCAGTTGTCATACATTAAGTGATAGCCCTTACGGCCCACTTGGCTGATCGCCCGGCTAACGATTTCGTCTGCCTCCAGCGGCGACGCATGTTCGATCACATGGACGGTACAACGACCTTCACGCGTCACGACGGACATCGACGTGTGCATCACGATAAAGTCATCCGTGCTGCCGCCTGGTCCCGCTACGCCACCATCGCCATCAGTGAAATGAACTGCCGTGCCGTCACCCACATCAATCGCGTGATGTTGAAACGGAACGCCTAAGTGACGTCGCCAAACAAAAAAATGATCGCCTTTTGCCAATCGAATTCTCCCAGTCGTTTCATGGCCACGAATAG
>JBAUHR010000430.1:0-8037 GCA_049680385.1 Rubripirellula sp.
CCATCGGCCAATCCCAAACTGGCCGGTGAGAACCGGCCCTGCATCCCTACTCGAAGTACTCGGCCGGGAAGCTCGCTTGCTTTGACTTCACGGGATCGCGCCGCGGGAACTGCGAACCGCGGTCTTCCAGCAGTGGCATCTCGTCGCCGCCGGTGGACTGGATCATCGACCATAGGTTTTCGTTTAGCTGAGCGATCCGGTCTTGGTGCTCCGGTGCATCGATCAGATTGTTCATCTCGCCGGGGTCGGATTCCAAATCGTACAATTCGTCGCGATCCCACAATCCGTGGCAGCGGATGTATTTCCATCGGCCACCGATGATCGCGTGCAGCGTCGGTGTGTGGGGGTAGTTCCGTTCCCAATAGTACTCGTACAACAGTGACTCGCGCGGCGGTGCCGCCCCCGCGTCACCACAAACGGCTTTCCAAAAACTGGTGCCGTCGGCGCGTTGCAACTTTTTGACTCCAGCAGCTTCTAACAGCGTGGGTGCGATATCGATGTTGCCGACTAGATCCGTGAAGACTTTCCCTTTGGGGATACTGCCCGGCGCTACCATCAACAGCGGCACCTTGGCGCTCGCTTCGTACGCGACTCGTTTGTCGATCAGCCCGTGATCACCAAACTGGAACCCATTGTCGCCCATGTAGACAAACAGCGTATTATCGGCCAATCCAGCCTCCGCCAAATGACTTCGCAGCTTGCCAACACCATGGTCGACCGCAAGCAACGATTCACAGTAGCGGCGGTAATAGACCTCCGGCGAGAACCCGTTCAGGTTGTAACCAAAGTCGACGCCGTGACGGCTGTTTCGTTGATTCCGAACCCACATCGGCATGTTGCCGGCATTCATTTCGTCGGTGGTCGGAATGGCGATCGGCAGCGGCTGGTCTTGGTAGCGACCGCGGTGACGATCGGCGGGAACGAAATCGGAGTGGACGGCTTTGTGGCTGACATACAAAAAGAACGGCTTTTCGGGATCGGTCTGCTTTAGCCAGTCGATCGAATAGTCGGTAAGTTCATCAGTGATGTAGCCGGTCTGTGCGACTCGTTTCCCGTTGATGTTCAGTCCGTCATAGGTCGTCTGAGGAACCTCGCGGGTGGTACCGTGACCGTCGGGCCAGTACGTGCCTTGCCCCTTGAACGCGATCCAGTGATCGAAGCCTCGCTGGGGATCATCAATCTCGCCGCCCATGTGCCACTTGCCAACGAAGGCGGTTTGGTAGCCGGCTGCTTGCATTTGCTGCGGAAAAAACACCAGCGACGGATCGACCGGATGATAGTTGTCAACAACGCGGTGATTGTGCGCGTATTGACCGGTCAGAATCGACGCACGACTTGGCGAACAAAGCGACGTCGTCACATAAGCTCGCGTCAGCATCGCTCCATCGCGGGCGAGCGAGTCGATGTGCGGCGTTTCGAGGAACGGGTGCCCGGCCGCACCAAAACAATCGAAGCGGTGATCATCGCACAACACGAAAACGATGTTCATCGGTTTCTTGTCATCGGTCTGCGCGATCGCTTCGGTGATCAGCAGGCGGCTGAAAAACAGGAAACTGCTGGCAAGAACAATCGACACAGAGACAGCAGATTTCACAAGAGCAGCCTAAAGAAAGAGTTTTACGGTCTGGGAGCGATTTCGTTGATTCCAGCGGCACGAAGCTGAGTCTCTCGTTTTTCAATCGCTCGGTGCAGGTCTTTGATGTTCGCTTCGGCAGGTTTGACACCCAATTCACCGCTGGCAATCGCCAAAGCCGGCAGCACTCGAACAGCCTTTTGTCCGACGGGCGTGCTGTAGAAATCAATCATCTGTCGGATTTCTTCGTCCGTGAACGAGTTGTCATACAGTTCGACGATATCATCCTTCAACACATCGTACGCAAAATGCTTCTCGAAGAACTCTCGGATCAGTTCGCCGTAGGGACTCATTTCGGGACTTTCCGCAACATTCTTTTCTAGCATCCGCTCAATCGTTTTCTTCGCCGCTTCGTCGGACTGCAGCAAATCCAGAAGCGTTTCCACATCCGATCGCGGCGAACCGGGTGAGGGCTCAACGAGTTTCAAGGGGTCCACGGGTTCTTGAGGTATCGAGTCGACGGAGATCAATTCCGATAGAGTCTTGTCTTTGTCGACGACAACGGATGCTGGATCCGTGTCACCAGCACTGGCGTCCGACGTGGCCTTGCCGATTTCAGCCTGCAGCCTCGTTTTCTTTTCACTGATATCCATCGCCAGCTCATCTTCGCTGGCTGGCTGATAGTTCTGTTCCAGACGAAGGATCACTTCACTGGCTTTGGCCTGCGAGTCTACCGCGGGCGAGCCCTCCGCAACGCTTTTCGCCAATGGCAGCGTTCGCGACTGAGTATCTTGGCGAGAAACGTGAAAAAGTCCCCAGGCCAACACCAGAATCGTCGTCAGCCCCAACGCATCAAGAATACGCTTCTTTTTACGGGTCTCAAGCCGCTTCAAGTTCGTCGCCAGGCGATCAATTCGCCCCAAAAATAGCTTTAGGCGAGTCTTCATCGAGTCCTTTGGGGGGATATCGGTCAAGGTAGGAAGGAGGTTTGGGGGGATGAGGCGGGATTCGGCAATCACAAGATTGTAGCGGTCCGTTGTGTAAAACGCGACTTTCGGGCGAGGAAACCGCATTGGGTTTTTCACCGTCCGCACACTCGCAGCCGATCGGCGAATCTGAATAATGAAGCATTCGTACGATGACTCGCTTCCTATCGAAAACACCCGGACCCGATCGTTGACCCATCCCCCCGATCTTTCCGTCAATCGTGGCACTTCGGCTGATGAACTAGCCGACGATGAACTGGCCGACGATGATTTGGCCGAGGACGGTGAGTTGGTCGAGGATGATTTGGCCGAGGATGACGTTGAGGATCCGGCATCGGCGAGCGCAGCCGATGGGGTGACGCCAGGTGACTGGGTGGCCGGCAAGCGAGTCGCCTTGGTTGGACGGTTCGGCGGAATGAACCAGCGTGAAGCGACCAACGTGCTTCGCTCTTACGACGCCATCGTCGTGGATGTCGATCACGATCTGGTCGACTGGGTCGTGGTCGGTGCCGACGAGTCGCCGCTGGCCGAAGCCGAATTGCTGCGGGATTCCGTTCGCGAAGCTGCCGCGGCTGGCCGGGTCGAGATCTTGCACGAAACCGATCTCTGGCATCGGCTTGGGCTGGTGGATGTCGAGCAGGCGATCCGCCGCTACTACACGCCGGCAATGCTGGCGCACTTGTTGGGCGTTTCGGTGCGAGTGATCCGGCGGTGGCAGCGCCGCGGTTTGATCACGCCCGTGCAGACGCTTCACCGGTTGCCGTATTTTGATTTTCAAGAGGTGGCGACGGCCCGGCGATTGGCCCAGTGGATTGCATCGGGCGCCAGCCCTCAAGCGATCGAACAGCGACTGGTGGAATGGGTCGAAGTCCTACCCGACATTCAACGACCGCTCGATCAGTTGTCGATTTTGATCGAAGGCAAACAAGTCTTGATGCGACAAGGCGAAGGATTGTTGGAACCGGGTGGCCAACTGCGGTTCGACTTTGACTCGTTCGATTCCGGATTGCTCGGCACCGACGAAAATGGCGGAGCAAGCGACGGAACGAGCGATCCTGTGGACGACCTTACGTTCCCACCTGCGACGCTGGCGATCTTTTCCGATATCGACAAAGTGCCCGACGAATACTCGCTGCGGCATTCGTCCGATGCCCAATCCGATGCGTTGTTGTCGGCTGCTTTCGTAGCCGAAGACGACGGTGATTTCGCAACCGCAATCGACTATTGCCACGCCATCATCGCCCGAGATGGTCCGCGAGCCGATATTAGTTTTCAGATCGGCGAGTTGCTGTACCGTCTAGGCGAAACGATTGCGGCTCGCGAACGTTACTACAGCGCGATCGAAGTTGATCCAGACTTCGTCGAAGCTCGCGCCAGTCTGGGCAGTGTGCTTTCCGAAACGGGTCAATTGGAATTGGCGGTGGCGGCTTTTCGCGGCGCGTTGTCATTGCACAGCGATTATGCGGACGTGCATTACAACCTCGCACGCGTTCTTGACCAACTTGAACGTTCCGTCGAATCAAAGCACCACTGGAAACGGTTCCTGGACTTGTCGCCCGACAGCCCTTGGGCGGGCGAAGCGATCAGCCGGATTGCCGAGATCGACGAGTGACTTAGCCGTTCGCTTCGTCGTCTTCTCCGTCGTCCTCTTCTTGATCTTCCATCGAATCGCGGTGGCCGCCCATCACATCGCTGTTTCCACCTTCGTGCGGGACGCTGATTTCTTCGTCCAACCACCGTCCCATGTCGATCAGTTGACAACGTTCGCTGCAAAACGGTGGCGTGGGTGTTTCGTCGATCCGAAAAGGTTGACCGCATGTGCTGCAGCTAAGAATCCCCGTACGTCGGGCTGGCGATGGCCCCGATGCACGAGCGCTTTGATTGATACTTGGGTCTTTGCGGTGCATGGGCTTAGGGTTGCCGAGGACTTGATGTTTGAAGCGTTCGTCTAGTCGACTGTTTTGATTGGCATCGTTCAAGACGCGTTGCTCAACTTTGCACTCTTTGTCGCCGCATTCTTTGTCGCCCCATTCTCTGTCGTCGAGTTCTCTGTCGGTAGGTTTTTACGACACCGCCCTAAACGAAGCGGTGGAGTTTGAATCGCGAAAAGCTAATGATACGCCAGCCCCGCTTGAAGTGCAAAGGAAGGAGTACCCGAAGCAGGGCGACTCACTTGTTTAAGATGGGTAGATCAGCCGCTGTGCGCTAGCACGCGGTTCCCGGAAACCGGACGCTAGCGCGTGGCGGCTAATTTGTGTATTTTGAACAAGTGAGTTGCCCTGGTGCCCGAAGGGCCTAGCGAAAAAACCATGTTAGGCGACCGGTTAGCACCGACGCCACCATCGAGGCTTCCGATTAGCGAAGATTAGTGTTCAGCGCAGCCCGATTTTTGGGAACACTAATCCGCTTTAATCGAACACCAATAAAACCCACTAGCCGCCCAAACCCTCGATCTCGGTAGGTCGCCTAACGTCGAATTCTTTGTCGTCGAATTTGGCTTGGCGAGATTCGGGCGACGGGCCAACTGTTCCGGCCGCGGGGCCGTTGCGTGCTCCAATTGATTCGCACTGTCGCAATCTGGGATGAATCGTTTTCGCCGAATATTTGGTTGGATCGGCGCAAACTTTGCGGTTCGTCAATTGTGATGGGTAAGACGCGAACGAAATCGGACCAACCGCGGCGGGAAATAGAACAGCGTCGGCGATTCGTGAGGATGACTTGTAAGAATGGGGGCCATTTACCCGCTTTTTACATACGGCATGCCAAGTTTGATCACGAAAACCCGAAAAATGGCACACAGAGTTCTGGCCAAGGCGGACGTGAGACGGAAAAAGCGATTTTACGTACGAGTAAACCGCCAAGACCGTGACAAATGGGAACCAGGACTGTCCTTACGGTGTCAGAGCTGTGGCTATCCCACAAAGCCGCCAGCTTTCAAAAACACCAAACGGGGGGATTCCCTGACGTAGATGATTACTTAGGCACGACAATTGCTTCTTACTCCGCTTGCCCACCCCAGGCTGCCAAACAGCCGACATCCTTTTCGAAATCCGAGGAGCAGGAAAAATCATGGTTTCCCTCTACTCACCTGAACCAACTCAATTCAATTCGCGTGTCCGCTCGGCCGACGTGCGTTCCGGCGATCTTTCGCCATCGCCAAAACCGGTCCGCGAGACTGTTCGTACAGCGTATGCCGACGACCAAGCGGACACACTCGGTTTGTACCTCGAGGAAATCGCTAGGACTCCGTTGCTGTCGACCGAGGACGAACTGTCTTTGGCGATCAAAATGGATGCCGCACGCGGTGTTTTCCGTCGCCAAATGCTGCGGATCGGATATGTGGCAGAGTCTGTCGTGACCGAATTGACAGCGGTCGCCGAAGGACAGAAGCGAGCCGATCGTTCGCTCGATTACTCGGTCAGTGATGAGAAAGCGAAAAAGGCGCTGTGCAATCGCTTGCCGCAAAACCTGCAATCGATTGCAGGCATTCGCGATTCGATGCGGGATAACTTTTCGCGAACGACAAGCAAGTCGGTTTCGATGCGTCGTCGCAAACAGGCGTTCGTAGCGTTCACCAAACGACGCGAGCATTCTGTCGTGCTGATCGAAGAATTCGGCGTCCGATTGTCATTGATCGAAGAACTGTACAGCGACCTGAAGCGACGATTCAGCCGCATTGAGCGCGCACGGTCAGTGGCGGATGCATCGGCTGACAATGAAGCTCGTCGCGAATACTTGCGTCTGTTGCGCCCAACGATGCACTCGTTCGACGGTTTGGCACGGCGGATGAAGCTCATCGAAAAGGCTTATTTGCGGTACCTGGATGTTAAGAGCAAGCTTGTTGAAGCGAACTTGCGTTTGGTCGTTTCGGTCGCCAAGAAATATCGCAATCGAGGTGTATCGTTCTTGGATTTGATCCAAGAAGGAAACGCCGGGTTGATGCGAGCGGTCGAAAAGTTCGAGCATCGCCGTGGCTTCAAACTTTCGACGTACGCGACCTGGTGGATCCGTCAAGCGATCGGTCGCGGAGTCGCCGAACAGGGGCGAGCGGTACGAGTTCCGGCACAGGTGATCAGCGAACTTAACGAACTATCGCGAGTCAAAACGCGGTTCTTTCAAGAAACGGGCCGCCGAGCTTCGAACAATGAATTGGCTAAGCTGACGAACACATCCACGGAACGATTGGCGGTGCTAGAACGCGTTGCCGAAACGCCCGTCAGTTTGAACCAAAGCGTGTCCGGGGGGACTCAACAGGAGTTCGGCAATCTGCTGCCCGATCGCACGGACACCACGCCACCGGACAGTGCGGACGCAAACGATTTGAAACAACGCTGTTCTGAATTGTTGGGCACCTTGGGGGATCGAGAACGCCAAATCCTGCTGATGCGATTTGGCTTTGGCGCTCATTTTCCGCATACCTTGGCGGAAGTCGCCAACGTGTTCCAGTTGAGTCGCGAGCGGGTTCGCCAGATCGAGCGGGCGGCAATCGGCAAGCTGAAGGGCACCGATGTTTCGGATCACCTGGAACAGTTCCTCGGCTAATGCCGAGTCGCCGATGCCAAGTTGACGTTGACGCTTGGCTCACAACCCAAAGTCGGCGAATCCGTTGTCCTGAAACCGAACGAGAAGTTTGATCAGGTCAGCGGATTGTTCCAGGTTCAAATGTCCCAGAATCTTTGCTCTGCCGTTCTCGATCGTTTTTTCGGACACCGAAAGCTCGGTCGCGATCGCCTTCAGCTTTTCTCCTCGCGCCAACGCAGCGGCGATTTGCTGATCTCGCGGCTTCAGTTTTGAAAACTCTTCCCAGGATGCATGAAGCGGCAACAGTCGTAAGTGTCGGTCGCTAATGTTCACCGTCATTAAACGACAGATGCCGAGGATCGCGAAGCGTGGATGCCCTAGGCCAAGCAGCGACGACTTGTAAGTCCGCAACACGATCGCGCGACCATAAGTGTCGCGACATGGGTGAGTAAACATCAGGTCATCTGCACCGGCGACGATCAGGCGATCCGATAACTGGGATGCCGACACAATGGAATCGTCTAGATAGGCCGAGCCAAGTCGCCCCGTGGGGCTGACATGGTGCGAAAACAATTTGCGGTATGCTTCGTTGCAGTCCAGGATTGTCCCATCGGTGGCCTTGATGAAGACAGAATCGTGCCGCGACCTGATTGCGACGTCGGTGGGAGTGTCCGCCGAGACAGCACTTTGAACATCGGCGACTACCGAGCGACATTCGGCTAGAAAGGACTCGACTTCTTCGTGGCCGATTATCCGTAGACCGTCTGCCCCCATATTTTCACGTCCGTCACCAGAATTGAAATGCGTTTTGAAATTGAAGTTCAGAGCCGCCAATGAACCGTCAGTTCAATCGTGAAGCCAACAGCGCACCTCACTCTACACCATCGATAAGCGTAGTGCGGCGGCAAGCCGAAAGGGGCAGTTCCGAACTTGCCGCGCACTACCAAGAGCTTTGCC
>JBAUHR010000431.1:0-4096 GCA_049680385.1 Rubripirellula sp.
CAAGTTTCAACGAACCGATAAGGTATTTGCTGAATCTCTGCTTGCTGGTGACTCCCGATCGCCGGAGCTTCCCTTGCCGTGTCACCAGTCGCTCGCCCGCCGAAATCTTCGTCGACGTCACCCTTCCTGTTTGCTTTGCGCGGGATGCTAAATCGGCCCGGCTATCTGTTGCTAAGTCTGTTGATCGCGACGCTGGTGGGCAGTGTGATGGCGAGTTGGTTCCACCGCAAACAGCATGAAGCGACCGGCAAATTGCTGTACACGCCCAACCGCGTGGCCGAACCGTTTTACGTGTCGCCGCCTCTGAGTGATTTGGTCGATACGGTTGTCGGTCCAGCGTTGCTAAGCGAGCTTCGGGAACACTGCGATGTGGCCGAAGAGCTTGATGAGCTAAGTGATCGGATACGTTTTCACGTCACCAGCGATTCGGTGCTGGACGTTTCGTACCGGTCGCCCGATCGCCGGAAAGCTGAGGCGGTCGTTCAGCAAGCGATGGAGTTATTTCTAAGTGATGCGAGCGAGCTGCGTGCTGGCGCGATCGCTCAACACCTTGACGATTCTGAACGCGAAATTCAGCATGCGCTGATTCGAAACAAGGCTGACCGTGATCGGTTGTCACGGACGATTTGGGGCACCGGGGCCAAGACCGCCGCCGAATTGGCGAATGCGATTTCCGGATTGCGGCAATCGATCAGCCGATCGATGACTCGCATCGCCATCGCGAAAGATCGCGAGCAACTGATTCGGTCACAGACCGAGAGCCTGGTGGATACGATTGCGTCGAAGCAATCGGCCGACGGGGCGAGTGTATCCGCTGAATCCGCCAGCGACGTTGCGCTGACGTCGTTCGAAGGTCGGCAACGCGAGCCAACGCCCGTTGATGACTTGCACCAACAACAGCTCTTGGAAGGCAAGATTCGCTACGAACGGGCGAGAGCCGCGTTCAAGGCGCAAGTCGAGGCGACGCAAAAGGAATTCGACCGGTCCAAATCGCTTCATGATCGAGATCTGATCAGTGACGCTGTCTTCGAGAAAGCAAAGGGTGACTTGCAGGTCTTGTTGGCCCAGCAATCGACGCAGGTCAAGTCGATGGAAGCCGAGCTCGAAGCGATCTACGATCGTACCGAAAAGCGTACTGAAAAACGCATTGAAGATCGTACGCAAGCAGGTCGTACGGAAAGTCGGCCACGATCGTCCGGCACTGCTTTGGACCAAGCGAGCGAGCAGCCAGCGATCGCGATGCTACGCAATTACGAGTCGGCCGCTGGTGCGAACTTGAAAAAGTTGCAAGAACAAGTCGATGCCGAACGAGGGAAGCTGCGAAATTGGGAGCTACTGCAAATCGATGTCGCACCTGCCCAACGCAAAATCGAAAGTGCCGAGCAATCGCTTGAACGTTTAAATCGGAAGAGTGAATTGCTTGGACAAGCTAGTCGGTCCGACATCAGCGAGTTGGTGATCGTGCAAAAGGCGATGCCAAAGATTGGTGGCGTTTCAACGAACGCTAAGAGTCTTTTTGTGACGGGTTTCGTCGCCAGTCTCGGTTGTTTGCTGGTTCCACTTCTGTTGTCGCAGATCCCGTCATCGGACCACGTGAAAAGACAGGACGAGACGATCTTTGGGCTAACTGTCCTGGGGCGCCAAACGGCATCGTCTGATCAAGCCGGTCACGATCTGGCATCGTCGGACGATGACCTCAGTCGGTTGGCGATCCGGATTTGTCGCAAATTTGGCAAACTCTCGGGCGTGATCACGATCGCCAGTCAAAGTCACGGTCAAGGCGATGGTGGGATCGTGCCCTATGTCGCTCGTGAATTGCAAAGCGACGGGCGAAAGACGGTGGTGATGGATTCGTCCGATCTGGTGAATCAAGACGCTGTCAAAGTCGCCGCTGGCAGAGTCGGAACAAGTGGATCGTCCGAGCCGTTGTTGGGACGAAAGCTGAGTTTTTCAGAAGTAAAGTCGCAGTCTGATTATGTGTTGGTGTCGGCACCCATGTTTGGCAACGCTTTGCACTTGGAAGCGTCCGCGATTCGAAGCGACGCCGTCGTGTTGGTGACGCCGATACAGCAGTCGCAATCACCGCAGTTGCAGAAAGCGGTCACCGATTTGACGGAGCTAGGCGTTCCAATTCTGGGCATTGTCGTTACCGGGTAAGCGGCCTGAGCGGCAATCGCTCCCGCATTCGCTCGCTCAAAATCACGCTCCCGCTTGCCGGCATTGGTATCTACGCAAGTTTTCTTCACTCTCCTTGGGGAGGGTCGAAGCCGAGGCACGAGGTTTCGGGGAGGGGTTCCGGTGACGGGATTCGCGACGAACGAATACTGCCCATCTTGCCAGACGCCGCTCCCCGCGTCGTCGCAAGCTCCTCTGCGACTCTCCCAAGGGAGGGCGAATTGAATTCGTCAGACTTGTGTCGATACCAATGCACAGAGGAAGAGTGATTCTCAAACTTATTTGTCTTCGTCCCCTAACGAGGATGAGAGGATGAGAGGATGGATCGGGGAAGTTTTTCTGATTGCTTCAAGTTTGACGGTTGCTGTCGCCGATCATCAGTAACGGGGGTGGGGATGACTTGCGCGGACTTCTAGCGCCAGCAAACCATCGTGAAACTTAAACTAACATTCGACTCGACCATCGGCGGGATCGTGCTTGCACTGGCAGCACTGATTCTGGGTGGCGGCTGTTCGATGTTTCCGGAAACGCGGCAGCGGGAATCGGTGCATAACCCATTCCCTCAGCTGAAGCGCGTTGCGATTCTGCCGTTCTATAACCAGAGCAACGAACCGACCGTGGACACGAATCTGGTCACGGAAAAGTACTATGCGGCGCTTCAGGCGGTGCCTGGTTTCGAGGTCTTGCCGGTGGGCGTGTCCAAGGCACAGTGGTTGCGGTACGCGATGACGTACGGTGAACCGACGACGGGTGCCGACTTCCAAGCGCTTGCGAAGTTGATGGGCGTCGAAGCAGTCGTGGTCGGTTCGGTCACTGACTTTGATGCGTTCTATCCGCCACGAATGGCGATGACGGTCCAGTGGTACGCGGCGAACGACGGGTTTCACACGATCCCCGCCGGATACGGGCTGCCGTGGGGCACCGATGCGGAAAAGCAGATCCCCAAACGGATCGCTCGCGAAGCAGAGTTTGAACTCGCCCGCAGCCAACTAGCCACGCAAACTCCTACGCCCGCGTCAGTTCCGGTGCCCTCGTTACCGGTTCAGTCGACCAGTGGCCAGTACGCAGGCGAGCAGGAAACCGAGGTCATCGATGAATATGCAGGTGAGTATTCAGGTGAATATTCAAGTGAGTACTTAGGCGAATTTGCAGGCGACGGCTTTGTCTTTGATGGCGAGCAGTTTTCGCACGAGGAAGTCGCCGCGCCGATGCCAACCGATTGGCCCGACGCAACCGACTTCATTCCCGACCCACCATCGCCGGTTCGCCCGACCGTGATTGCTAGCACCGAACCCGTCCTGATGCACACGAAGATCTACCGCGGTGATGACCCTTATTTCACAAAACGCTTAGCAGACTTCGTTGAAACGGGCGATGATGCACGTACGTCCGGTTGGCAGGGTTACTTAAAACGTAGCGATGATTTCATCTCTTTCTGTTGTCAGCTTCACATCATGGAGATGCTCGAATCTCGAGGGGGTGCGGACCAAAGCGACCTCATCTTACGCTGGCCACTGAGCCGATACTGAGCAACGGCAGGCTGGGTAAGATCTCGGCGTGCCGGTAAGCCTGGTCGCCTCTCGCTTTTCGGACATGGAAGAAATGGATACTGAAATCAACGTTCTCGCACTGGTCAAAGGTGAAGAACGTTTCATTTTTCTTTTTGACGACCACAATCGTGACGAGACGCTCCGCCAGTTGGCAAGATTTGCGGCGGATCCCGAGTTGGACTTTTCGTGGTACGACGCAGCAATGCTGAGTCGCAAGATTCGCGATGCTGTGCCAACCGAAGACGACTTGCTTGCCAGTGAAGACTTCGACAGCTTGTCGATCGAAGACTTCCACTAGACGGATCGGCCGGTGGGAACCGGCCCTACTTCAGTGCGTTTGCTGCAGCTTTGTTTTTGGGTAGGGCCGGTTC
>JBAUHR010000432.1:0-9883 GCA_049680385.1 Rubripirellula sp.
AGTGGTGGCAACGACTTCCAGCAAAAGACCACCCTGAAAACCACTTCAGACTTATGGGTAATGACAAGGTTCCCACCGGCCAATTCCAAGCTGGTCAATTCCGAACTGGTCAATTCCAAGCTGGCCGGTGGGAACCGGCCCTACGTTCGAATCCGTCTTGAAATGCTGTTAGTTGCTCGGGGCTAACAGGCTGGGGCCGTACAGATCGTTCACGTCGCTGGGGTAACGGTACGAGCGGCCGTCTTGGATCGGGCCTTCGATTCGGCCTGGCATGTCCGATGGCGACGTGTGCGTGAAGACACCCTGCATCGCATTGATGATCGGTTCGCCGACACCTTGTTGATGCAGCGAGATGATTTCGGACACGGCCAATGATCGAGTCACGCCACGCAACTGGATTTGACGCACGATCATCGACTCGCTTAGGCCGCTGCGAACCATCGCAAGGACATCGTCAGTCGATATCGATTGCGGCGACATGCTGGACGATACGATCGGCTCGGCGAAAGGGGGAGCTGCGAACTGGGGAGCTGCGAATTGGGGTGACGAGTACTGAGGCTCGAAAACTTGCGGCGCGTAGTAGTCTTGGCGATGGGCCGAGTACGGCGATGCTCCGTACGCTGGCATTTGCGATGGGTAGACGTGTTGAGGATGCGGCGGTGCCGAGTATCCACGGTGGCCGCTGTGATAGCGTTGATCGTGATCGATCCGTTGATCCCGGGCATCACCGATTGCTCCGCCTGCGACCGCACCGACGGCTCCGCCAATCAATGCACCTGCGGTTTCGTTATTCCCTTTGTCACCGATCGCGACGCCAATCGCAGCACCGGCAAGTCCGCCCAAGATCGCACCGCGACGACGGTTCGTATGGCTTTGCGCCCAGGCTTGAGAAACGGTAACGGAAACCAGCAGAGCGGCGAGAGCAATTCGCTTGATCATGGCAACGATGCATCGGTGGCGTGGAAATGGTTTGAACCGAATGCATCAACTGCATTCATCCAAAAGATGCCACACACAAACCAAACGACCAGGAAAATGCACCGATTTTTCCGATAAAGTCGCTCCGGCAATCCATTCCGCCTACCGCAGGCGGACGCGAATGCGAACCGCCAGCAATGTAAACGCCAACCGCTATTTCGTGTTGCGAACCAGGATGCTTGGCCCGAACGTTTTTGTCAGCCGCTCGGGTGAATCCAAGATCGACGTTCCGGTCGAGGGTGCAGCGATCGCCTGGACAGCATGGTTTTGTGAAGCGATGTTTCGCGTGATGGGAACAGACGAACGTGGCGTGTAGGACCGGCTAACGGTCGACCGTCCGAACCCTCGATAGCGGTTCGATGGGTCGCGGGCGTCGGCAATCCCTACCGACACGATTCCAACAGAGGCGGCGATGAACAAGCGGGCGAAGAAACGAATTGACATCCGGCAGGACTCGAAAGGCGTAGCGGAAAGGGTGAGAGAGGCGACAAACAGCAACCCGGCAGGACACTGCGATGCGATCGCTCGATGTGTGTCAGGTATGCCCGGTGAACGGGCTCGCCAAACAACCAAGTTTGTAGTTACTTGGCTCGTTGAGAAACTCTTGCACACAATCCCGAGACCCGCAAAAAATCGACTTGACCGTTGATTGGCTAACCGCCCAGCTACTTTTCGCTTACGATTGAGCCCATCCGGTCAACTTGTTCCTGTTATTTGATTGCCGATGTCTATCGATCCATTTGAACGATTTGAGTCTTCTCGAGGTGGACTGTTGATCCCCGTCGGATTGTTCATCATCGGCTCAATCGCCACAACCATTGCGGTCGCGGCGCTGCATCGCATCGAAATTCCGGCCGCGGCCGAGCAAAAAAAAATTGCTCCGGCGGTTGAAACGGCTGAGCAAGCAACAACCGACGAAGCAACGCCGGCTGTGACAAGTGACGAGACCGACCCATCCAGTCCACTCCCTCAACAAACCGCCGAGTCGACACCAAGTGAGTGACGCAAACCAAGTTGCCATCGCCGCGCTGCGCAGCGCCGTTGCGTTAGCGCCCGACAACGTCGAACTGTCAAATCAACTGACCCGCTTGTTGGTCGATCTGATGCAGTACGACGAAGCCGCCGCGAACGTCCGCACGTCGCTGTCGCTCAACCCGGGCAACGTGATGCTGCAGTTGTCTCTTGCCGACATCTATTTCCGGCAACGCAAAGACTCGCATGCGATGGCTATCGTCGAAACGTTGGCGTCGGGCAAGAACGCCGACCCGCGAGCGATGGTGATGCACGCTCGTTTGCTGCAACGTTCGGGTGATATCCGAGCGGCCGTTTCGACGTACCGTGACGCTGTCGATCGTGACGAGGATGCGGCTGACGCTGAACTGGAAAGTTTGCTGGGCATCACCGAGTTTCGCCAGCAGGACGAAGAATCGGAACCTCAAGGCGCGGCCTGGCAGGATGGTGACTTTGACGACGACGAGCCCGAATTCGAAATGTTGCGACCGACCGAAGGATTCGAATCCGTCGGTGGGATGGAAGCGGTCAAAGAAGACATCCGCGTCAAAATCATCTATCCGATCGAGCACGCCGAGATGTTTGCGGCCTATGGCAAGAAAGTCGGCGGCGGCATCCTGTTGTACGGACCACCGGGATGCGGAAAAACGCACCTGGCACGCGCGACGGCGGGCGAAGTCAAGTCGGGGTTCATGTCGATCGGCATCAACGACGTGCTGGACATGTGGATCGGCAACAGCGAAAAGAACCTGCACGCGTTGTTCGAACAGGCCCGGCGCAGCCAACCGTGCGTGCTGTTCTTTGACGAAGTCGACGCGCTCGGGGCCAGCCGCAGTGACATGAAACGCAGTGGCGGTCGGCAACTGATCAACCAGTTTCTGTCGGAATTGGACGGTGTCGAGTCGAACAACGACGGATTGCTGTGTCTTGCGGCGACGAATACGCCGTGGCATCTGGATTCGGCTTTTCGGCGGCCTGGGCGATTTGACCGGATCGTATTCGTTCCGCCGCCCGACGCGGCCGCGCGAGCCGAGATTCTGCAGATTCAATTGGCTGGTAAGCCGACCGATGATGTCGACGTCGCCAAAGTCGCGGCGAAGACCGACGACTATTCCGGTGCGGACTTGAAAGCGGTCGTGGACCGGACGATCGAAAGCAAGCTGCACGAAGCGGTCAAGTCAGGAATGCCCAAGCCGATCACCACCAAAGACTTGCTGGTAGCGGCCAAGGATGTCCGCCCATCGACCCGAGAATGGTTTTCGACGGCCCGCAATCACGCGCTCTATGCCAACGAAGGCGGACTGTACGACGACATTTTGGACTACTTGAAGATTAAACGATGAGCGATCGATACCAGCGGGCGCAGATGTTGGCCGGCACCGGCCGCATGGATTTGGCTGAACGAGATCTGCGGCAAATGTTGGCCGAAGAACCTCGCGATGCGCACGCCCATGCGTTGTTGGCGCTGGTGATTTTGCCGGACTCGGCGCGATTCGACGAAGCCACCGACGAAGCGAAGATGAGCGTCGGGATCGAACCCGATTCGCCGTTCACGCACTATGCGCTCGCACAGTGTTATCTGAACCGCGGCCGCTATGCCGAAGCCGAAACGGCGATCTTGGAATCGCTACGACTGGAACCCTACGACGCCGACTTCTATACGGTGCTGGCGCGGTGCCGCTTGTCGACCCAGCAATATCAGGCCGCGCTCGATGCGGCCGAACAAGGATTGTCGGTCGATCCCGAACACATCGACTGTGCGAATTTACGCGCGATTACGTTGGAACGTTTGGGCCGTGGCGACGAGGCGATCTCGGCGGCGCGAACGAATTTGGCGCGAGATCCTGACAACTCGCTTTCTCATGCCGCGCTGGGCTGGACGCTAGTCAACAACGGTAAACACCAAGAAGCCCAGTTGGCGTTTCGCGAAGCACTGCGACTCGACCCGACCGACGAAATGTCTCGCCAGGGACTGATGACGGCGATGAACAATCGCAGTTTCGTATTTCGGATGATTCACAAGTTCTATGTCGCAATGAGCCGGTTGAATTCGAAGGCGGCCATGGGGATGATCTTCGGCGCTTGGCTGCTGATGCAGATTCTGGGCAGTTTGGTAGGGCGGATTCCAGCCCTGGGGCCGTTGATCTTTCCGATTCTGGTTTGCTACGTCCTGTTCGTGGTTCTGACCTGGATCGCCAATCCCTTGTTCAACACGGTGCTGCGTTTTCATCCGTTCGGGCAACATCTCTTAACTCGCACCGAACGTTGGGCGTCGAACCTGATGGCTCCGTGTCTGTTGTTGGCGATGTTCGGATTGTTTGTAGGCTGGCGAACCGACGGATTGGTGCTGGGCGTTTTCACCGGTGGTTACTGGGTCGGCGTCGCCGTCATCGTGGCGGCAGCGTTCGTGATGCCAACACCCCAGCGACGGATGCTGGTCGGCGCGGCTGGAATCATGATCGCATGCGTGCCGATCTATGGCGTGATCCGATCGGTATTGGACGTTTCGTATGATCCGTTTTTCGGCAGCTTTCAAGCATTCGGATACAGCTTGTTGGGCATCCAAATCGGCAGTCAACTGATTGCCGCACAGCCCGTGCAAAAGTAAACGGGCTGATTGGTCTTCGGTCCGGTAGACAAGACCGCGATACCAACGAAGATAAATGACGTGGAACGACTTCACCGTTTCGCCAGCGAACGAGCCAGCAAGAAATCGAACCGAGTTGGCTCGGGGTACTGTGCAAGCGTACTTTTGAAAACTCGACCGAGAAGACGTACTTGTCTAACTTTTCGATCCCCCCCAAGACCACGAAGAAACTGCGAGTTGGATCGCGAGTCGGCAAGTATCGGCTGGATCGTCGGATGGGAACCGGCGGTTTTGCGACCGTATACGCAGCGACCGACATGCTGCTTGGAATCAAAGTCGCGCTGAAGATTCCATCGAGCGATTTGATCTCGCCAGACATGCTCGAGGAGTTTCGTCGTGAAGCGCGGCTGACGATGAAGTTGGATCACCCCAACATCTTGCCGATCCGAGACGCGTCATTCATCGATGGCCAGTTCGTGATCGTGTCACCGCTGGCCCAACGGACGTTGCATGACCGAATCGGAAAGCGAATCGCGTTCGAAACCGCCTTTGATTTGCTGACTCAGATCATTGATGGTGTCGGTCACGCGCATGAACATGGCGTGATTCACTGTGATATCAAGCCCGAGAACATCCTGTTGTTCGATGACAATCTGGTCAGGTTGGCGGATTTCGGAATCGCCAAAGTAGCGCAAAAAACGATCAGCAGCAGCGGGACCGGAACGCTCGGCTACATGGCGCCGGAACAAGCGATGGGAAAACCGTCGACTCGCAGCGACGTCTTTTCGATTGGTTTGATTAGCTATCGGATGTTTTCGGGCAAGTGGCCTGAATATCCGTTCACCTGGCCGATGGTTGGCGCTGCGAGGCTTCGCCAGCGTGCACATCCGGACTTAATCGCTATAATCCGCAAAACCCTCGAAATCGTCCCCCGTCACAGGCATCGCGACGCGAATGTTTTGCTCGCAGACTGGGAAAAAGTGAGACTAAAGGCAATTCGATTCGCGAGACGCTAATCGACGAAAGGGTACAATTAACCAGCTCGAGCAATCGGTGACCGGGCCTGCCGTTTATCCTCTAGGCCCAGCCGGCTAGAAACCTACCTTTCGTCTGACCACCATGCTCACCACTGTCGCCCAGCCGCTTCGCCGCCTCTTTGTCGAATCTGACATGGAAGTGCCGGAAATCATCGATGTGACCTCCGGTCACGTCGCGGTGTTCTGTCGACGGTGCCCAAGCAAGATCGAACCCAACGACGATTCGGCCGCGATGATCCAAACGGTGTCGGGCGGAATCGTGATGGTCGTGGCCGACGGAGTGGGCGGCTGCCCGCTCGGATACAAGGCATCGGCGATCGCGGTTGAGTCGGTAATCGAAAGTGTCCACGACGCGGCTCCCCTTTCGGATCTTCGTCCGGCAATTTTGGATGGCATCGAACGAGCCAACGACGAGATTCTGGATTTGGGAATCGGCGCGGCAACGACACTTGCCGTGGTCGAGATCCAAGACCGAGTGGCGCGGGCCTATCAGGTCGGCGACTCGATGACGCTGATGATCGGACAACGCGGTGCCCTAAAATGGAAATCCACGCCACATTCGCCAGTCGGTTATGCAATCGAATCAGGAATGCTGGACGAAGCCGACGCGATGCACCATGACGAGCGACACTTGGTTTCGAACCTAGTCGGTTCGCGCAGCATGCACATCGAAATTGGCCCGGCCCGAACGCTGGCCGCCAAAGACACCGTCATCGTGGGCAGCGATGGATTGTTCGACAATTTGCACGTTCGCGAAGTGATCGACATGGCGCGGTCGGGCAAACCGATCCGCCGCATCACGTCTCTCGCCGATTTGGCGACCCGGCGAATGACCGATCCAAGCGATGGCCAACCAGGCAAACCCGATGACTTGGCGATCCTGATTTACTCGCCGTAGAGTGTCCGAAAAAGTCGGGCTTAGAAGATTCGTCCGTTCGGTAGATTTACAGTTCGTAAAAACGCAAATTGTAAATCAAACGTCCCGCGGCGTTGGCTATTCAAGCCCCTGGGTTCGCATCGCCGAAACCGCACGAACCGGCAACGGGTTTGGCAAAATCGCCGGTCGGCAACCAGGATCAATCCAGGCTGGCGATTAGCCGCATCAGCTTGGGAATGAACTCTCGCAGCGCGCGGGACCGATGGCTCAGCGCTCGCTTTACCGTTAAGTCCAGTTCGCCAAATGTGCGATGGTATTCCGGAATGATGAACAGCGGGTCGTATCCAAATCCGGCGCCACCGCTTAACGCGTGGCCGATTCGGCCGCCACAGGTGCCGTTGGCTTCCAAGCGAACGTTACCTTGCGGGTCCGACAGACACAGAAAACAGTTGAACTTGGCGCCGCGTTTTTCGTCCGGAACGCCTTTCAATTCGCGAAGCAATTTGTCGTTGTTGGCTTCGTCGTCGCCGTGCTGGCCGGCATAGCGAGCCGAGTAGACGCCCGGTTCGCCGCCCAATGCGTCGACCGTCAAACCGCTGTCTTCGGCCAAGACCCATCGATTCAAGTGAACCGCTTGTTCGGTCGCCTTCAGTGCTGCATTCTCGGTAAACGTTGTTCCGGTTTCTTCGACGTCGATGGATCCATCGATCTGGGCCAGCGACGTCAGTTGGATTTGGTCTTCGGGCAGCAACAAACGCAGTTCGATTAGTTTCTTTGCGTTATTTGTACCCAGGACCAAATCAAACATGTTTACCGCATTCCGTAAAGACTTCGCTTGGACTGTTTCGGGATCGCGATCGCGGTCGGTTGGACATCGAACGGAACCATCCCGACGTTATTGCTCGCGTACCCGTTTGAACCCTTCGGAATTTGACGAGCCAATTCTGGCCGCACATTGAAAGCACTGTATTTCTTGATCAATGCTTGGATTTGTGGATCGTACTCGAATTTACCGCTGGGCAACTGACGACCTAGGGTATCAAAGCTGCCGACGGTGACCAGGGACTGGTCGCGATCATGGAACTGATAAGCCTCGACACCTTGGCGGCGAAGTTCGGCGGTCATTTTGGCGGCGTCGCTGGCCAGTTGATCCATGCGGTTTTCGTCGGGTGTGAACTGCTTTTTGTTCTTGCTGTTTTCGATCGTGGCATAACCAGTAAACGTTTTCACCACGACGGTGAATTTGCCATCACATTTCAGCAACGAATGGTCAAGGTTTTCGTTCAGTTGGCTAACGAATGAATCGACCGGCGGTGCTTGGAAATAACCTTCGGGCAACATCGGATTGCGAGTCACGAAGGCGCTCGCCAGCGGGCCTTTGGGACTATCCTTGCGAGAGTTCTTCCAGCGGTCGGCCAGTGCTTTCACCGCCGTGACCGGGTTGTTGCCGGATGTTTCAGCCGCGATTTCGTTGGGGTCCTGCAGCACTTTCGGCGTTGCCGTTTTGATGCGTGCCAAGTCGCCTTCGATGTTTCGGTTTTCGACACTGTCGTATTCGCCGACCAATACTGCATACGCTTGGTACTGATAACTGTTGGCGTATCGAACAGGCTTGGCAGTTCGTTGGTCAAAGCCAACCGTGCCCGTGAAGTCAAACTTTTCGTGATAAATAAAAGCCGGCAGCCCCAAAGTGCTGCGAATTTCGAGCGCCAACTTTCGAGCACGTTCCTTGGATCCTTCGCCCACCAACGTTGACGCCAAGATCAGCCAGGGTCCGTCCTCGACGGTCAATTCGTAGCTCTTCGATTCGTCAGCCTCGACGGATGGCGCGCGGCCGAACATCCTCAGAAAACTGGGCGGATCGGCAGCGACCGGGCCAGTAATGGACAGGACAAACAGGAACGAGAGCAGTGAGCGTTGGTACATGACAGTCAATTTCCGCGTGCGAAAGACTCGGGATTCGTGGCCCAAACTTCGGGATACACACCGGCTTTAACAAAAATTGCTGATTCGTGGAAAGAGAGATCGAGGGCGTTTTCGGCGGCAACAGTGGCCCAGCAGAACAGTGGCCCAGCAGAACACGGGTCCAGCAAAACACGGGGAAGGTCCACGACCGAGCGGCTTACGACGGGAACAAATCCCGAATCTGCTTTGCCACTGTTTCAATGGCCTGATTTGCATCAACCACTGCGGTTGTTCCGCTGGCTTTGGGCAACTGTTGTAAGAATGCTTGGCGAACGGACTCCATGTATCCAGATCCGCGAGATTCCATTCGATCGGCTGGTCGATCGATCCGCGACATCGAATCAACGGCCGGCATGTCCAACACAACCGTCACGTCGGGTGACAGATTGCCGGCCGCCATTCGGCCAAGTTGCCATAGTAAATCAGCGGAAACATCACCACCGATGCTTTGGTAAACGACCGTCGACAACAAGAATCGATCCGAGATCACGACTTTGCCTTCGGCAAGCGCCGGACGAATCAACGTCTCGACCAATTCGCTTCGGCTAGCCATAAAGATGATCGCTTCGGTCCGACGATGCATCGTCAGATCACTGCTTAGCAGAATTTCTCGCAACCGTGTTCCCACCGCCGTCGTTCCTGGATCGCGAACACAAAGTACTTCGCGACCTTGGTTTCGAAAGTGATCAGCCAAAAGGTTGATCTGAGTCGATTTGCCAACACCGTCAATGCCATCGAGAGAAACAAACATCCCGGTCGTCATGAATCAGTCTCGTGAAGGAATTGTGATTGAAGCAATCGTGAAAAAGTTGATCGATGGTTGCCGATTCGGCATTAAACGTACAAACTTGACGGATACGGGTCACCCTCTGACCCGTCATTCTTCCCAATTCGTCGCCCTAAAGAGTGAACAACATGGACGTTAACCAATTGAAGCCAGGCGATTGGGTGATCTATCGAAAGCAGAAATCCAGCAAATCGCCTGGCGAGCGAGCGATCGAAGTTCGGCCTGCGTCCAGCGGTGAAACATACCAGTACATGGTCGACAAGTATTGGATCGTTGACGAAGTGTTGAGCGACGGCCAGATTCGCTTGCGAACCCGTCGCGGTAAACAGCACACGCTGCCGGCGGACGATTTACGACTGCGAACGCCGCGATGGTGGGAACGATTGCTGTACCGAAATCGTTTCGAACCAGCCGAGTTGAAACCAGCGTCGAGTGTGGGCACAACGAATGAGTCCGCCAACCATGGCTAAGGCAATTCTGACACCAAAGTTGTTTCAGTTCCTTCGTGAACTGAAAAAGAACAACAACCGCGAGTGGTTCGCCGACAACAAAACTCGCTTCGAAGAAGACGTGCGAGGGCCCGCGGTCGAACTGGTCAGCGAGTTGCAGAAACCGCTCGCCAAAGCCGCGCCGATGTTATG
>JBAUHR010000433.1:0-1647 GCA_049680385.1 Rubripirellula sp.
TGCGAGTCGTGTGACATGGAACTGCAATACCCGTTGCCGACCGCCGACGAGTTGCGTGACTACTATGACGCGAGCTATTCCGCCGGGATGTACAGTGATTTCGCGTCTGCCCAGACGATGAAGCGGATGACTGCGGGACGCCGGCTGCTAGAGATACGGCGTCAACTTTCCATCGGCGGACAATGGCTTGACGTCGGTTGCGCCGACGGAACCTTCGTTGATGTTGCGAACGAAAACGGAGCCAAAGCCGAAGGAGTGGAGCTGTCGCAAGTCGCGGTCGACCTGGCTCGAAAGTCTGGTTTGACGGTTCACTGCGGCACGATCGATTCGCTGCCCGAGGGCCGCATGTTTGACACGATCACCGCGTTTGATGTGCTGGAACATGTCTTGGAACCTGTCGAGTTCATCCAGGGACTTCGACGCCGAGTTCGTGATGACGGGCACGTCGTTTTGACGTTGCCTGACCTGAATTCGATGGCCCGTCGTTTGATGGGCAGCCGGTGGTATTTTTACATCCCCGAAGAACACTTGCACTACTTCAACCGCAAGAACCTTAGCCAACTGCTTGAGCAAGAAGGCTTCACCGTCAAAGCGGCCAAACGCACGTACAAGCCGCTGACATTTGACTACTCGTTGATCCAGTTCCAGGAATACAACCCGCTGATTCATCGCACGCTCAGCACGGTCGGCAAATTGGTGCCTCAAGGCTTGCGATCGAAGATTGTTCCGTTGCCGATTGGCGAAATGATGCTGATCGCCCAAAAGAATCCGGCTTGGACGGGCGTCCGCAAGCCAATGCAAACGGAATCTCCGACTCGGATACGCGGATCCCGCCCCGCGAGTTCACAATCAAAACCTCATCGAAACGAACTGCACTAGTTCATCGCAGAAAACTCGTCATCGGGCGTAGCTATCATGACGACAGTGATTTCGATTTTCGGCCATTTTGTTCTGACCGGCATGCTCGGGGGCCGATCATTGACGCGCAAAGTCCGTCCGTGTGATACGCTTAGCACTGCCAGCAGAGAAACGAGCTCTGCAAGCCATTGTCCACCCCTTTTCACGCGGAGAAACATCTAGTGTCCATCAATATTCTCGACATGGTTAAGAGCCAAATTGGCGGCCAAATCGCTGGCCAAATTGCGGGCAAGTTTGGGGTGAACGAACAAACGGCAAAGTCTGGGCTCGATGCATTGTTGCCAACGATTCTAGGCGGACTTGTCAGCAAAGTTTCGTCGCCGGGCGGGACCGAAGCACTCGGCAAGACGCTCGACGAAGGCGACTACGACGGCGGCATGTTGGACAACCTTGGCGACATTTTCTCGGGCGGCGGCGCTGATGAACTGGCGGGCAAAGGCGGCGGCCTAGTCTCGATGATCTTTGGTGACAAAGCAGCGGTATTGGGGCCGATCATTGGTAAGCTGACCGGCATGAAGTCCGATTCTGTTATGTCGATGTTGGCGATGTTGGCACCCCTGGTGATGAGCTTCCTTGGTAAGGCCAGGAGCAGCGGTGGAATGGACACCAACGGCTTGGCCACGATGTTGATGTCGCAAAAAGACGCGATCGCAAACGACATGCCCGCGGGCGTTTCCGATGCGATGGGATTGGGATTGCTCTCGCAAAGCAAGCCGGCTGCCACTGCAG
>JBAUHR010000434.1:0-8028 GCA_049680385.1 Rubripirellula sp.
GCACAGTGCTGGCGCATGATCTCTTTTGCTTGTGCGGCCAGAAACGTGTCGGTCTCGGCGTTTGCCGAAACACTACTAACAGCGATTACGAGCGCGCCCAAAAAAAAGCGTCGAATCTGGTATTTGAAATTCATGAACTATCGAGATGGAAATTTTAGGTAGCGGGAGTTTCCGCGCGGCCGATCAATGCGGCAGCAATCTTGATGACGGTCGAGTCCACGGCGTCGCGGACTTCGATGACTGGGCGGCCACTCTCGATGGCCGCCAGATGACGATCCAGCGCCGACGCCCAGCTTTCGCATCGTTGTCGCAGCCAAGCCCGATCAGAATCGGGAAGTGGTTTGTGATCGGCTAACAGAATCGCTGAACAGCCCATGCGAAACTGTCCGATTCGTGATGCTAAATCAGCAGACGTTTCTGGACGTTTTTTTGACCAGGATTCAGCCGCGCTGGCAAGTTCGCGTAGGTAAGCGGCGCGATCGAGGGGCGGCTGTAAATTGACTTCGTCCACGCGTATGTCGGACGCAAATTTCTCGAACCCCCAACTTGTTGGAATCGTTGAAGCGACCGCGACCTTTGATTCGGCAACGGGTTTGGGTGTTTGTGCCGTTTCGGTCGGCTCGCGCATGTTGGCAAAAACAATCAACAAGCAAGCAGCGGTGGCCAACGACGCAAGCGTTGACCATCCTAGATTCGAACGCCAATCTGATCGCGAGTGAACCGGTGTGATAAGGGGCGGCTCGTCGCACCCTTCACGAAGGAACGCACCAATGCGATCAATCCGCGTTTCGAGGTTCAGGTCGTGCGGAGGATCAACAGTTGACCAGTACGGTCCACCATTCACCAGAACGTCTTGTTGGATGATGTTGAGTCTTCGCGGATGGGTTAGCAATGAAGTGAACTGCACGTCGGACAATGCGACAAGCCCTTGATCGCGTAGACGAACGAGTGTGTCGGCATCGAATGACATTTGGTCGGATGCGTCGCCATGATAGGTTTGCAGATTGCGAAGTGATGCAAGTTCGATTGCGACACGATGCAACTGCGTGCCCAACATTTCTGATTCCAGCCACGTGATTTGTTTCTGGCGAGTTTCGGGGATAGCAAGACTTCTCATGTCACCACCTGCGTATCTTCGGCCGACAAGCAATGTGTCAACGATTCCTTGGCCGAGAAGAACATTCGGTGGGCGCGAGCCGTGCTGATCGACATTGTTTCTGCAATCGATGGGTAACCCTGTCCGGCCAACCGTTGGCGGACAATCATGCGAGACTGGTCGTCCAACCGATCCAGACACGACTGCAGCGCGGCGTGGTACTCGGCGTCGATCAAATTCTGATCGGGTGAGGGCAATATTGCAGCCGTTTGATTGGCCACAACATCGTCAAGTGAATCGGGACGTTTCTTTTTCATCATGTCGATCGCCGTGTTGCGCAAGATCTGAAACAGCCACGCCCGAAAGTTTCCCTCGAACGGTTGTTTGCGAAGTGACTCCAGCACTCGCATCCAGGCAATTTGGCCCACATCATCGGCATCGCTGCCACGAACGCCAAGCGATGCGAGAAACGCAAACGATCGTCGCCCATATCGGCGGTACAGTGCGTCCACATCCACCGCACGGGCAAGTTCCTCGTCGTCAGAAAGGGGGGCGGCGATGGGCGATGACATTCGTTTTGCAAGGTCTCGGTGGATCGGGAAATGAAGCACGATTCTAGTCGTCCTGTCATTTCGCAATAGTCTGCCATTCCCGTGACCAGTTTTGAAGGTTGAGTCGAGTCTTTTCCCGCCCATCCGGTGGGCGACAACAGAGAAACGACCCTGCGACGGCAATCTTCGGGAAGATCGAAATGTTTTCGCCAAATTTTCGAACAATGACCACGCAGTCGCCTTGGCTACGAAAGCAATTGAAAAAGAAATTTGAAATTTCGTGAAGATCTGCTCGTGGAAATCGTTTCGCTGATAGGCCGGACAAATTTGCTCCGGACCATTTCCTTCAAGCCAATCGTCCGACAACTGCGAGAAACCCGATGAATCGTCCGAGCGTTCGTAAATTCTTAGTCACGGCCCTACTGGTTGCCTTTGTTGTCTCGGCGGCCGCGCCGGCTGTTGCTGGTTACTTTCGCCGCCAGTACTACAGCACATGGAGCTACCATCCAACGACGCGTTACCACTATTGCCGGTACCACTACACGCCAACGATCCGAACTCAAACGTATCATCACCACTATGTCATCTACTATCCAAGTCGGCCGCGATATCGGTACTACTACAACCCAGTGCGCCGCGTCTATTGGGGGCGGTACGAGGTCGACGAAGCCGGCAAGCCACTGGGCTATTCAATGCTCGAACCGAACGATCGCAAGTCTTCTCTCGAAAGCATTGCCGAATCAGCATTCCCCAAGCCAAGCGAAATGCCATCGATCCCCGAATCGGAAGAAGCGGGCGATGAGAACGTTGAACGAATGTTGCCGCCACCCGACGTCGATCTAACCGTGAAGAACTAAACGGATCGCTGACTAACGCCACGATTGGCTAGCAGTCATGTACAGGGAAACGCAGGATTTGATGCGACAGCGAATTTGTTTCTTTAAGTAGGATCGTCGATTAATCACGAAAGCTCATCAGTTCCTGTTGTACCGCATAGTAAGACGGTTTCGGATTACCATCCTTGTCGAACAAATTTCCTCGGTTGTCTGGTCGCTTTGTGTCCGTGTCCCGCATCTGCCACGCATTCCACGTGACAACTCCGTCGCTACTGTGCTGCAGCAGCGTATGGATGATTGCACGAAAAGTCGCCGCCTGCGCCGCGTCGTCACCATCTTTCGTCCAGACCGTGTTCTCGGTCACGTGAAATTCCAACTCGTTCTTGTGTGCCCAATCGATCAGTTGGTTCAGCCGCTGCATGTTGCCGGCGTCCTGCTCGAAACCCGCATGAATATGGGCTTGCCAACCGATTCCGTCGACTCTCACGTTTTTATCGCGCAAGTACATCACCGTCGCACAGAGCTTCTTCCACGCTTCGGGTTCCATGCCGCCGTGCTGGTTGTAAAGCAGCTTCACGTTTGGTGCGTGCTCGGCTGCGATTTCAAAGGCTCGTTGGATGTAGAGCGGTGGCTTTAGCGGATGGGTGTCGTCAAACCCGATTTGTGTCCACGGGTTCTGCCATTTTCCGACGCCTTTCTTGGGGCCAAACCAGTCGCCATCCCGCGTGATTGTTTCGTTGACGACGTCGATCCATTTCACGGGTTTTCGGTCGCCGTATCGCTTGCAGATCCCTTCGACGTACTCTTCCATTACCTGTCGCAATTCGTCTGCGGTGCGATGATCTTCTTCGGCCCATGCTGAGCACTGCGGGCTGACGCAGGCATGTAGACGCATGATTTCGCCTCGATTCTCACAGCGTTGAAGCCAAGCGTCTGCCTTTTTCCAGTTCCATTTATTGGGTTCAGGATGAACGGCGGCCTGCTTGAAAGCGTTGGCCGGCGTAACAAATTGAAATTCGCGATTGAGTATCGTTTCGGCTTCGGTTCCCAACAGTGGCGCACTGATGGATCCACCGATCAACAACGGAAATGGCTCACCCAGCGGCGCGATCTCTCGAAGTCGTGGGCCACTGGGAATGGTAACGGCGGGCAGGATGGCGGCGTCTGTGCCCTTGCGTTTTTGTCGCGTTTTTTTGTCTCCGCCTTGCGCGATTGCCTCGCAGAGAGACACCGTGACAAAAACGGCTAACAAAGAAAATGCGATCAGGTACCGACGGGGGAAAGTGCTGTTCATATTGCTTCTGTTCCGCACAAAACACGTGAGGGAGGGGGATGTCTAATTTGAGGGAGTCGCAAGTAACCTGTCGCATCCTTGTCCGTCGGCCCGCATCTGCTTGGCCAACCGGATTCGAACTTCGTCGTACGTCGAATCGTTCACACGGTTCTTTGTCTCGAACGGATCGTTTTCGTAGTCGTATAGTTCGCTGGCGGTGGTCTTGCCCGACCTGTTGCTAATCCATTCCGTATAGCGATACCGATCCGTGCGATACGAGTAACCGAGCGAACCTTTCGATTTGAATACCGTCAGCGCACCGTCGCGAACGCGTTCTCGGTCGCCAGCCAACAACGGAATCAAACTCCGCCCAGCCAGCGAACTGGGGGTGTCGATTTCAGACAATTCGCAAAGCGTCGGAAAAATGTCCGTAAGCTCAACTGGTGTCGCCGTTGATTTGATCGAGGCTCCGCTAGGCGGGCAAATGATCAGCGGTACGCGAGTCGCTTGTTCCAAGGTGCTGTGTTTTCCCCACATGCCATGGTCACCGAGATGAAAGCCGTGGTCGCCCCACAAAACGATCGTCGTCGAATCGCTTAAGCCAAGTCTATCTAGCTCGTCCAACAATGATTGAACTTGGGCATCGATGTAGGAAACGCAGGCATAGTATCCATGGATCGCTTCCAACTGAATTGCATCGTTGATGATTCCATCCTTGGGCACACCACCGTATCCTCGAAATTCGGGGCTGTCGTGGATCGAGTACCCGCTGTCTGTCCGAATGCCGCCGCGATGTTCGGCGACCCGAAATCGGTCTCGGTCGTACAGGTCCCAGTATTTCTTAGGCGCGATGAAAGGAAGGTGCGGCTTCTTGAATCCAACCGCTAGAAAGAACGGCTGCGTCGCTTTGCTCAAGTCTTGAAGCAGCTTTCTGCTACCTAACGCAATTTGTCCGTCCGTCAGTTCCGCGTCCGCGACATCCGGGCCGAACGCAAAACGCTTCACGTCGTTGAATTTTGTTTGCGAGGAACGAGGTGTCACAAAGGGCAGCGACCAGGAGGGTTGGTCACAAGATTTCTTGTTGTCGACGCAGCGAGGGTCGTAGATTTTTCCAACACCTGCGGTGATGTAACCGCTGTTCTTGAAGTGTTCAGGCAAGGCCAGAACGTCTGGGTTTTTGGCCCGCATGCTGGTTTTAAGGTCCATCACTCCGGTGGCTTCAGGACGCAATGACGTCATCAAACTGGCGCGTGTCGGTCCGCAGACCGGCCACTGACAGTGTGCGTTCAGGAACACGGTGCCACGCGATGCAAACGCATCGATCGCAGGCGTGATCGCCATCGCGTCGCCGTAACAGCCCAAGACAGGTTTTAGATCATCGACTGCAATGAACAGCACATTGTGCGGATGGCTGTTCCCGTGTTTCGTGCTTTCACTTCGCTCTTCACCACAGGCGACAAGGTTCATCATCGCCGCGACGAGTACGAAACGAAGTCCATGGCTGATCCAAGGATACTGGTTAACCATCTCTATTTGTCTCCGTTGGTTTTATTGCTTGGCGATGGGGCGGTGATCAAGCCAGACGCTTCGCGAGCCTGCGAGATCGTTCCAATGAATTGGTGGGGCAAACTATCCACTTTGAAAAATACAGTTTCTTGCTGGGGGATCACAAAACCGAGAATCAGCAGTGCGAAAGCGAGTGTCGCAATCAAAAATGTTGTCGACTTCACCATGGCATTTCGCGGCCGCAAAGTATGAGACTCATCGCGCCGCCTTCACGAAAATGCGAAACTGGTCGACAAAGTCTTCTTGCGCGGCAGCATCTCGGCCGTGTACGTGCAGGCGAAATGTGATCGTCTTGCGATCGCTACTCAATTGCAGCGAATCGGCAAATCCCGGTTGTCCCGCGATGGTATCTTCGAGACCCGTGTACTTGTCAGCAGGGTAGTCGGTGTCCGGACTCACGAATTGGTCAGGCAGCTTGCCTGGACCGGCGCTGACGATGCCTAAAACGGGTCGGTCAAATGATAGCGAGCCCGCTGAGAACACGGATTTCTTTGTGCGACGAGCTGACTTTGGAACAGCAAGGTGAACCAGGAATGTGTCAACACGATTTGACGCCCGTAAAGTCGCGTCGTTTGACTGAAGAGTTGCCGGCTTCCCAGGCGCACTGCAGGTCACAGGCAAGTCTTCGAGCAATTCGACCGAAGCTCGTTCGGGGAAAACCGTTGCCCGACCGAGATCGACTAACTCGCTGCTGATGCGTCTGACCGATCGTGGAGGCGAGACACGTAACTGGATGTCGCCCGCGATTGTTGGCAGAGTTCGAATTTGATCAACCGAAGGAGCAAAATGAGTTCGCATTGCCTTCGTTGAAACAAATTCGGCATCTGGCGTCGCCAACGTGACTGCTTCACCCGCACCAAGCAACACACCTTGCCGCCCTCGATTGTGAATCGCTGCTGCGGTTCCCTCAAACACATGAATCTCTGTAACACGTTCTTCGCTGACGAAAACTCCGATCCGTGTTCCGTGATCCACCACCGAAGCCCATGGTGTTGCGATGCGAAATCCAGTTGCGCCGGATGGAACATGTAAATCCAGAGACCCGGATTGCAGCGACGCCATCATTGGGTTGTCGATCGAGAACACAGCCGGTGCTTGGACAAGCAGTTCTGCGTTGTTTTGATAACGCAAACGAACCGCGCCGCTGGTAAGCGAATGCCAGCCCACAGGCACCTGTGCTCCGTCGTGGATCACGCTGCCGTCTGACCAAACCGCTTGATGCGACTCAACCAGACTCGCAATCCGCGTCGGTGTCCCCGGTTCGTGAAAGTCACGTCTCGTGACCACAAACAGCACAATGGCTGCGATTGCTGTGACGCCAAACGAAATCGTGATCAGTCGTTTCTTCGACGTTCGTACAGTCGCGTTGGAAATCTGCGGCGCCGACTCGCAGCGCGATCCAATGGCAGCACTCGTTGCACTGGCTTCGCTGGCCCAGTCAAAGTTGTCATCGGATAAGCCAACAACCGGTGACGCTGGGATCTTGGCGACCTGTTCCAAGCCGGAGCAAACCGACATGAAACGTCGGTACGTTTGCAGTGCGCAAGGGTTGCCCAGCAGCGTCTTCTCGAAAACAACGAGCTCTTCTGGCAAAATCGTTTCGTCGCGTACTTTTCCGCATAGCACAATTAGTCGGGCATCGTCGATCGGCATGTTCATAAAGGTTCCCCTGCGATCTCACGCTGAACGCAATTCATCAATGATCGGTACAGTGAGTTGATTAGTCGACTCATACGAGTGTCCGTATAGCCGATCTCGCTAGCCAGTTGACGTGCGGTGGCTCCTGGTTGATGTCGCTTAACCAGTAATTCCCGATGCGGTACGTCGAGTTTGTCGAGACACAACTGCAGCGCGTCGAGAGAATCTAGGTTGGACGTGTCCGTTTCAGCCGCAATCGTCAGTGCGTCAACCAGTTCCGGTGAGAAACGAAGATGTTGGCGTTTTTGTTTCTCGTAGTGTTTCAGAATTCGCTTCCTGGTGATACCAAACACCCAACCATCAATGGACTGTGCTGGGTCAAAACGATGCGAGTTCTCGATTGCGATGACCGCAATATCTTGCAAGATGTCATCGATGTCAGAGGGGGTGAACACCAGCGAACGAATGAAAGCACGCAACTTAGGTTGTGCCAGTATGAAATAGCGAGCGATATCGGCTTGAGACATGCGTGAACAACAATACGGTGTGTCGATGACATTTGTGAGCAACACCTGAAGATAGAAGATAAGCGACTACCTCAGTCTTTTGCCTATTGGATCACTTCCGGCCAAGCTCGTCCGTTTTGCGGATATTCTCGGAATAAATCGGAAAATATTTGATTAGTTAAGTAAATCAATGAATTAATGAAAGCAGAGCGGAAATCGTATGATTCGTTGCGTATTGGTCGTTGCAATCGAGGATTGACCCTTCCATACTCGGCCGTCGAAAGTTCCGCAGTTGGATCATGAGTTACTTGAACGGGAAAGTCGAATGCGTTTTGTTCCATGCCGGTTTCTAGTCGCCTGCCTTGTGATTCATTTTGCTTGCCTGCAAGCGAAGGCGGATCTGATTGGCAATTTCGATTCGCTAGAGTTCGTCACGCCAGGTGTGCCAGGTAACGGTCAGTTTGGTGGAGCCTCAATCTCGGCCGACATTTCCAACTTGTACGGTAGTTCGACAGGCTTCATCGTCTTCAACCTGACAGGGTTGAATGTGACGGGTGATGCA
>JBAUHR010000435.1:0-1727 GCA_049680385.1 Rubripirellula sp.
GCCGCGCGCCTGTCGGCAGCGACGATATCGTTTGACGAACTCGCGCCGATTGGTGCGCCGGGGACGATCATATCGGAACGCCCGCTTGGCGTGCTCGGGATTCAGCGGGTCGAATTCGCCAATGGCACCCGCGCGCTGCTCTGGTCGAATGCGGCTGAGCCTGGGCGGGTATCTGTGCGGATGCGGTTCGGTGCGGGTTTCCGCGCTTTTGACGAAGGCGACGCGGCCTATATCGCTTTGGGCGAAAGCGCGCTGGTCGGTTCCGGTCAGGGCGTATTGGGTCAGGAAGAACTGGACCGGATTACCACCGGCCGGGTCATGGGCTTCAATCTCGATATCACCGATTCCACCTTTGCCTTCACGGCACAAACGCGCGGCGCGGATTTGGCCGATCAGCTCTATCTGTTCGCCAATAAGATATCAGATCCGCGCTGGGACCCTAATCCTGTGATCCGGTCACTGGCCGCGCAGCGGCTGACCTATGCCGGTTTGGCGACCAATCCGGGCGGTGTGTTGCAGCGCGATCTGGATTATTACATCGCCAACGAGGACGGACGATACAAAACGCCGGATCTGGCCGATCTGAACGCCGCCACTCCGCAGGGTTTTCGCAAGGTATGGGCTCCTCTGCTGGATCAGGGCGATATCGAAATCATCATTTTCGGCGAATTTGATTATGCCAAAACGGTGGAGGCATTGCGCAACACCATTGGCGCTTTGCCGCCGCGCAAACCGATCCCCGACGCAGTGTTGGCACGGGTTCCCCAATTCCCGGCCGCCGATAGCGATGTCGTGGTTCGCAAGCATCGCGGTGATGCCAATCAGGCAGCGGCGATTGTCGCCTGGCCCACCGGCGGCGGCGTGGCCGGATTACCGCAATCGCGCCAGCTTGAAATTCTTGCGGCTTTGTTCAACAACCGGCTGATCGATGCGATGCGCGAACGGGCAGGGGCCAGCTATTCCCCGCAGGTCGGCACACGGTGGCCAGTAGATATCAGCGCGGGCGGCCGCATTACCGCATTGGCGCAGGTCAAACCGGAAGATGTGCCGGTGTTCTTCGCCGCAGCCGACAGTATTGCTCAGGACATGGCCAATAACCCGCCCAGCGCAGACGAGTTGGAACGGGCGACCGAACCGCTTAAGCAGCTGATTAACCGGGCATCGACCGGCAACCAGTTCTGGCTGTATCAGATCGAGGGGTCGAGCGTTGATCCGCGCCGGTTATACACTTTGCGCACGCTCGCCACGGATTACAGCGTGACCACGCCGGAGCAGATGCAAGCGTTGGCAAAGCGTTATCTGGCATCGCGGCCCGGCTGGCAGATGGCGATCATTCCCGAAGGGCAGGAATTGGCCACGCAACCGCGCGATATCCCCACATCCCCATCGCCCGTTCGGGCGGCGCCAATAGTCCAAGATGGCCGCTGAGGGACTGGACCAAAGCGGATGACGCTCCCAAGCACTGCTTCATAAGCGACAGCATTTCCTGCGCTTGCAACCGCACGGGCTTTGCTATTGAGTGCGTGACAAGGCAAAACTACGCCCATCATAGACGAAAGACAGGTAAAACGTGGCACAGAACTGGACTCCCGATAGCTGGAAAGCGCATGAAGCACGGCACTTGCCGCGTTATGAAGATGCGGCTGCTCTTGCCGATGCGGAACACACCCTGGCCAATTATCCGCCCTTGGTTTTCGCGGGCGAGGCGCGCAGGCTGAAGGCTGATC
>JBAUHR010000436.1:0-1581 GCA_049680385.1 Rubripirellula sp.
TCTTGAAGCCGACGCGATTGAGCAAGGCTGGTCCACTACCAAAACGGAACTCGCCGTGCTGAGAAGCGAACGCCCCAAGGCTCCCGAACAGACGCAAAATTCACCGCGATATAGTCGCGAAGTCCTCGAGGCTGCCGCCTGCCTGTCGGTCGGCATCGAAGAAAAGACGCTCAACGCCGCCAACCCGCTACGTCACATTGGTTTGCGTGAACTCGTCGCCGAGTGCGCTCGAATGGAAGGCATCGACGTGCCTCGCGTCTTTGGCGACGGAACGGCAACCATTCGAGCCGGTTTCTCTTCCATGAGCCTACCCAGCATCATGGAAAACGTCATGAACAAGACGCTGCTGGCGGCCTATCAAAACACGCCGATCGCCGCCTTCGATCTTTGCAGCGTCGGAACCGTCACCGACTTTAAGGAAGTTGCTCGATACCGCTTGCTTGGCACTGGCGGCTTTGAACAGGTCGCACCCGATGGTGAATTGAAACATGGCAAGCTGTCCGAACAGAAGTACTCGAACAAGGCTGACACCTACGGTCAGATCCTCACGCTGACCCGGCACGACATCATCAACGATGACTTGTCGGCCTTCATGGATATCCCTCGGCAAATGGGACGAAGTGGTGCCGAGTCCATCGACGACTTGTTCTTCACGCTGCTGCTCAAGAACGCCGGCTTCTTCTCGTCCGCCAACGCCAACTTGCTGCAGGGAGCGGACACCAAGTTCGGCCCTGATGCACTGACCGTTGCCAAGACAACCTTCCGCAAGCAGAAAGCTGGTCCTGGCGGCAAGCCCAAGGATCAAAAGCCGATCAATATCCGGCCCGAGTACTTGGTCGTTCCGGTAGAGTTGGAAACCGAAGCGGAACTGTTGATGGGTTCGTCGCAGTTGATGATCGACGCACAAGGGTCGCCGACGAAAATCCCAGTCGATAACCCGCACCGCAACAAGTACCGGATCATCAGCACGCCGCATCTTTCGGACAGCTACTATCCCGGTGCCAGTGCTGCCGCGTGGTATCTCTTCGCCAAGACGACTTTACGGGCTACGTTGTCGACTACGGATCCTACCCCGACCAGCAGCGAACGTACTTCACCCTTCGCGACGCGCGACATACGCTGGCAACTGCAAGCGAAGGCACCGGACTCGAAGGCAGTATCTACTCCGGCCTCGAATCGTTAACCGATCAATTGCTCGGCCGCGAGTGGCAGCGTGACGACGGAGCGGCAATGAAGATCGGCCGCTGCCTAATCGACGCCAACTGGGGCCACTCCACCGACGTCGTTTACCAATTCTGCCGGCAAAACCCCCACGCTTCGATTTTGCTACCATCGCACGGCCGATTCGTCGGCGCCTCGTCCAATCCATTCAGCGAATACAAACGCCGGCCCGGCGATCGCGTCGGCCTCAACTGGCGAGTCCCCTCGGTCCACGGCAAGCGAGCGATCCGCCACGTCATCTACGACACCAACTGGTGGAAGTCTTTCACCCACGCCCGCCTCGCCGTCGCCATGGGCGATCGAGGTTGCCTCTCAGTCTTCGGCGACCGCGCCGAACAACACCGCATGTTCGCCGAACAA
>JBAUHR010000437.1:0-10554 GCA_049680385.1 Rubripirellula sp.
GAGCCAGAGATCATCGAGCGAATTTTAAGTTTCAAAGACAGCTGACAAGCGAACCTTAGTTCCATCCCGTAGTTCCGCGAGGCCCTTCGCGGGTCACAAAAAACAACAACCTTCCCCTTTTTGTTGCTTCGGCGCTCCGCGAAGTGGCTCTCCAAATCTATTAACACTCCTCTACTTCAGTAGTCCTGACAGTCCCTGGCAGGTCGCCCCAATAAATAGCTTTTATCATACCCGTCAGCCGCTGGCGCTAGCCACGGGCCTTTCCCACCACTCACATCCTCCACCACTACATTTGCGATCCATTGTCTGATCAAAAAACATATCTCGTCACAGGCGCCGCTGGTTTCATCGCCTCCCGTGTCTGCGCTCTCCTGTTGGAGTCTGGCCATGAAGTCGTCGGCATCGACAACCTGAATGACTATTACGATGTTTCGCTCAAGCAACATCGATTGGACTCACTGAAAAACGATAGGTTTACCTTTGCTCCGATCGATATCGAAGACAATGAATCGGTTAAGCAACTGTTTGACAAACACGAATTCTTGGCTGTGTTGAATTTGGCCGCGCGTGCAGGTGTTCGGTACAGCATGGAAAATCCGCACGTCTATATGACGACCAATGCGATGGGCAACCTCAACTTGCTCGAGCAGTCGCGCCAGCACGGGGTGAAGAAATACGTCCTGGCGTCTACATCGTCACTCTACGCCGGACAGCCGATGCCCTTCGTCGAGACGTTACCGGTTAATACTCCCATCTCGCCCTATGCGGCATCGAAAAAATCGGCCGAAGCGATGGCTTACGCATATCATTACCTGTACGGCATTGACGTATCCGTTTGTCGCTATTTCACCGTTTACGGCCCTGCTGGCCGACCCGACATGTGCATCTTTCGATTCATCAAATGGATCGACGAAGGCAAACCAATCGAACTGTTTGGTGACGGCGAGCAGTCGCGAGATTTCACTTTTGTGGATGATATTGCGACCGGGACGATCGCAGCCACCAAAAACATTGGCTATGAAGTATTCAATCTGGGCGGTGGTGGCGAACCTGTGTCGCTCAATACTGTCATCGCCAAGCTAGAAGTAATGCTTGGGAAAAAGGCGAACGTTCAATATCATGACACGTTCAAGGCCGACATGGTCAGTACGCAGGCAAATATTGACAAAGCAAAAAGCCAACTCGACTGGTATCCAAAAACGGATTTGGACGAAGGTTTGAAAGCCTGCGTGGACTGGCACAACGAAAACAAACCCTGGTCCAACGAAATCGTTTTGCCCTAAAAGCGAGACCGAAATGTAGCGAAACCCGTTAAGAGTTTCGGCATACGAAACAAGGCCAAGATTTTTGGCCATGTTGCTTTCATACAATCCTTAATAACACGAAATTGTCTACTTACGAAACTATTGACGCAGCGGCCCAGTCACTGCTGAAGTACTGCAATGATCGCGACTACAGTGGTTACGATCCATATGACGCGCTTAACAGTCCGTTGCTGCGATTGGCAACTCTTGGTCTGAAATATCCTCGCATCGCGGTCACACAAGGCGTCAAGAAACTTCCCTGGAATTTGCGTCCCCTGTTCTTGATCCCCAAAGGGCATAACCCCAAGGGACTGGGCCTGTTCCTCTGGAGTCACGCCAAACTGTATTCCGTCTCGACCGATGAACAGCAGCGTGCTCACCATGCCGAACGCACCGAGCACCTGATGGATCTGTTGGAATCGATCAAAGGAACGGACAATCACGGCAATGGTTGGGGTTACAACTTCCCCTGGCAATCGAGAGCATTTTTTGTCCCGCGATACACGCCCACGATCGTCAATTCCTGTTTCATCGGACACGCGTTGCTGGACGTCCATCGGATCACGGGGTCCCAACGAGCGCTAGACATGGCGTTGCCGATCAAAGATTTTATCTTGAAAGATCTCAATCGCACGCCACACGGCGATGCGTTTTGTTTTTCATACACGCCGATCGACGAACTGATCGTTCACAATGCCAACATGCTTGGCGCGTCGTTGCTGATTCGACTGAATCAACATGAACCAAACTCCGAAATGCGAGACGCAGCACACGCCAGTCTGGCTTACAGCATGCAACACCAACGCGACGATGGATCGTGGTGGTATGCAGACACGGACTACCAAAAATGGATCGACTCGTTTCACACCGGGTTCAACCTGCAGTGCCTGCAGTACTTCATGGATCTAGGCGAAACACCTGAGTACCAGCAAGCGTATAAAAGTGGAACATCCTTCTACGCTGACAACTTTTTTCTTGATGACGGAACAGCCAAGTACTTTCACGACCGCACCTACCCGATTGACGTTCATTCGTACGCGCAAGCGATGGTGTTCTTTTCCCATCAGGGCGAGCGGTATCGCGAATTGGTTGATCAAATCGCAAAACGATTCATCGACACGTTTCGTGATGACAAGGGTTTCTTCTATTTTCAGCAGCGACCAAACCACGTGATCAAGATCCCTTATATGCGTTGGTCTCAGTCGTGGAGCCTTCACGCCTTGACTGACTATCTAGCCCACCACCCCCGACAACAATCATGCTGACACTCGGAATCCACGACGGACACTCGTCCACCGCCTGCTTGATGGAAGATGGCGAAGTCATCGCATGTATCTCAGAAGAACGCATCAACCGCGAGAAAGAGTGGATGGGCTTTCCCGCCCAGTCGATCAAGAAGTGCCTTGAAATGACGGCGAAAACAGTCGATCAAATCGAAGCGGTCGGATTCTGCTCGCTGATGCCACAGATCGGACACAGTGGCTATTTCAACCCACCATGGCACAAAAAACTGTTCGGGATCGCAGCCAAGTTCGTGCCCGCGTCGATCTTGCAAAGCGCCAAGAACGCACAGCGAATTAAGAACATGGCGCCCAAGCTCTTTGGCTCGCGTCAGGAAGGCCTCTTGGTGCAATTGGAAAAAGTAGGAATCCCACGCAGCAAAGCAAAGTTCTACGAACACCACGAACTACATGCTGCCACCGCGTACTACACCAGTTGGTACAAAGACCGAAAATCACTGGTGATCACGCTGGACGGCTCCGGCGATGCCGTTTGTGCCACGATCAATATTGGCGAAAACGGAAAACTAGAACGGCTTGCCGAGGTCTTCAACTACAACTCGATCTGCGAATTGTACACGCGAATGACGCAGTTCCTTGGCATGAAGCCAATGTCTCACGAGTACAAAGTAATGGGCATGTCGCCATACGCCAGCGAGTATGGTCGGCAGGAAGTTGTCGACCGATTGTCTAGCTATTTTCACGTCCCCGAGGACGAGACAATGCAGATTTACAACACGTCTGGTGTTTGGAAATGGCAGTTTGAAAAGAAGCTTGCCAAAGATCTGCATGGAGTACGTTTCGACATCGTTTGTGGAGTCGCGCAGATCATCTTCGAAGACGTTGTGATGAAGTGGATCCGCAATGCGATCAAGCAAACCGGCGTCACGGACGTCGTGCTCTCCGGCGGCGGATTCATGAACGTCAAACTCAACTACTTGATCACCGAGCTACCCGAAGTCACCAGTACATTTATCTTTCCTGGCTGCGGTGACGAATCGAATCCTGTTGGCGCGGCCGCATTGGCGGCGATCGACAACGGCTATGACTGGAAAGACATCAAGCCGCTGCACATGACCTATTGGGGGCCAGAGTACAGCAACGACGATTGCAAGAAAGCGATCGACAACACGCCTGAGTTTACCGGAATGAAAATCAGCTACCAGGACGATGTGAACCAATACATCGCCGAAAAGGTCGCCGAAGAAAACGTTGTCGGTCGGATGGTGGGGAAAATGGAATGGGGAGCCCGTTCCTTGGGCAATCGCAGCATCGTTGCCGATCCGCGCAAGCAGCAAATCATTCACAAAATCAATAAAGCGATCAAGATGCGTGACTTCTGGATGCCGTTTGCACCAGCAGTTCTGGATTCGTATCGCGACAAGTACCTGAAAATCCGAGAGGACTTTCCCTGTCCTTACATGACGATCGCCCCCGAGTCGAAACCAGCGGCATGGGATGCCATCACCGCAGGCTTGCATCCGTTTGACAAAACGGCCCGCAGCCAAATCCTAGACGCGGACCACCACCCATCGTTCCACGACTTGGTTAACAAGTTCGAGCAGATAACTGGGGTTGGTGGAGTCTTGAATACATCGTTCAACCTGCACGGCGATCCAGTGGTAATGACGCCAGAAGACGCGATCTACACATTTTTGAACTCGGGGCTCGACGTGCTGCAGTTAGAAAACTGGGTGGTGGAGAAGGTCAATGCCTAACGAACCGCTTGGTCATCTGCAAATCACGTCTGGTGACACCAACGACGCGATCGGTTTGATCGATCAATGGATTCAAGATCGTGAAAAAACCTATTGCATACCCATTAACTTGACGAAGTACGTCGTTTCAAAAAAAGACGCGAAGCTGACTGAGTCAATCAATCAAGCCAGCCTCGTGATCGCCGATGGCGTTCCGATCAAATGGCTCGGAAAACGCGCAGGGATCGACGATGTCCACCGCGTTACCGGCGTCGACCTATCGGAACAATTGCTCGCGATGGCAAAAGAGAAAGGCTGGAGGCTCTATTTCCTAGGCGCCTCTCCGGAGAATCTTGCACGTGCCATGGAACGAGTGAAAGCACGATTCAACGATCCGATTTTTGCTGGTTCGCGAGACGGATACTTTAAAGACGAAGACATTCCCGGAATCATCGACGATATCAACGAAGCCAAGCCTGACATCGTTTTCCTGGGCTTAGGGATGCCTCAAAAAGAGTACTTCCTGCACGATCACCACCACAAACTGGACGTGCCCTTTTGTATCACCGTCGGTGGCGCAATCGATATTTGGGCAGATGCAAAGAAACGCACGCCAAAATTAATCCAAGCCATCGGGCTGGAATGGTTCGTCCGCAGCATGTACGACATCAGCAAAGCCAAGAACATCCTGAAGTATGGCGGGCTATTTTTGAAAGAGCTGGCCTTCTATCGTTCGCCGCGATAACGAGTTGGCTGTGACGATCATCCAGAGTTAGACACGGATATGAAAGAAAAATCCGAGTCATCAAAATTCCTTCGCAACAGTTCTTGGTTGGTTGGATCACAGGGAGTCCGAGCTGTTTGCCTGCTGCTGCAATCGATCGTGATAACGCGAGCATTGGGAATCTCCAAGTATGGTGAGTATGCGATCGTTGTCGCTTTTGTCGGCCCGATTCTGGAGCTTTTTAACGCGAACTTTGGTGCTGCTTTGATCCGCTACGGCGCGATCTACGAAGAACAGGGCCAACTGAGAAAATTAAGGGCTTTAATCAAATTCTCGTACCTGATGTCGTTCGGTTTCTGCATTGCCACCACGGTCGTCGTCAGCACACTCGCGATTTGTTTTTACAATTACTTTTTTGAAATCGAAGGACTAGCGGTGCCTCTGATGCTCTATGCAGCAGCAGCATCGTTGGGCTTGGTAGACGCCATCAGTTTTTCGCTGCTACGCCTTTTCGACTGCTTCAAAATCAGCGCGATCGTTCAAGCAACGGTTAGTTTTTTGTCGCTCATTTTTATCTTTACAATTAGCAGCGTCGTCACTCCATCTGTTGGGACTTACATTTTGATGGTTTCAGGTTCCATCGTGATTAGCTCCTCGATCTTGACCGCTACAACTATCTACGAACTGAAACATAAATTGAAGGGCGTAATTTCTGCCAAATTGTCGTGTTTGAAAGAGGATGCGCGACAGATATTCAAGTTCTCGTTCGGAAACTCCCTGGCGCAAACACTCGACAAGTCCACCCGTCGATGTGACATCCTCCTTTTGGGTGTCTTGGCCAATCGCGAAGCTGTGGCAATTTATGATGTCGCCAGAAAAGTAGGAATCACGTTGCTATTGGTTCGAGACCCTCTTTCGATGGCAGTCTTTCCGCAGATCGCTCGCCTTTTGGGCCAGAAAAACTATGCCGCGTTTCGCGGGCTAATGCGCGAAACGTACAAGAAAATCATACCGCTCATTGTCGTGGCGATTTTGGTTCTCTTTTTCGCATCCAGCGAAATCGCCGGACTATGGGGTGAGGAGTTTCGCGAAGCCGGTTGGACAACATTCCTACTGTCTAGTCGAGCGATGGTGTTCTTCGTTTTCTTTTGGACCAACTCGCTGATCCTATCGCTTGGACGTGTGCGATTTCAATTTGTGGTAAGTCTCGTCACAACAGTAATCGGTTTTGCAATCGCGATGCCATTGACAACAAGATTCGGTGCGAACGGAATGGCGTTTTCTATGTTGCTGGCATCGTTGTCGATGAACGTCGTACTAGCCGTCTTTGGAATTCGAGTCGTCAACAAAATGGATAGCCGGAATTCACACGCTGCAATCACACTTCCGCAGAATCTCGAATAGGCTTCCAAGGCATCATTTCACAATGTCGAATTTTTTGAACTCGAATTTCTTGAACAAAGAACAGAGTAGTCGTCCCTTGCCTGTGAGTCACAAATGACACGTACAAAGCTTGACGAAGATTATCAGGCAACCTATGACGATGAGGCAACGTCCTACGATAAGTCACGGTTCGGATCGACGCGTGGCGAGTTTGCCATGCGATACAAGAATGACCTAGCGATTTCGCTTTTGCAACGTTTCGGCGCCCTGCATCCTGAATCGCGAATCCTCGATTGTCCAAGCGGCACTGGCAGGATCACTCACGCACTGAAAGATTCGCAATTTGGCAAAATCAACGCCGTCGACATTTCACCCGAGATGCTGAGCGTGAATGAAAAGAATCTGCCCTTTGATAAAGCAAGGGTCGAATTTGGTGTTGCGAATATGAAAGAGCTGCCGTTTAACGACAATACGTTTGACGGTGTGGTGATGGCCAGCTTTTTTTACCTAGTGCCGATGGACGAATATCAGCAGTACCTTGCCGACATCTTTCGTGTCGTCAAACCCGGTGGTGTGGTAGTCGTCGAATTTTCCAATGCACTACCGGCCTGTAATCCACGTAACCTCGCCTACGCGATCAACCACAAGTACATCGGCCGCAACAAAGTAAAAAGCTACGTACCACCATGGGCCATTCGCGGGCTGATGAAACCGTTCTCAGTCAAAGCAATTCGCGGCACAGAGTACCCGCTGATCGGTGGCAGTTATGGCTTTTACCGCAAGACATGCAATTTACTGGGCTTCGCACCGCCGACACGTTGGATCAGTGGAAAGTACACGGTTGCGGCATGCAAACCGAGCTAGGTAGCGACTACGACATTGATTCATTGGAGCGAGTAATAACGCTCCAGAAAACCAAGAGTTGCCATGTCGAAAAAGTACGCTCGAAGGATGGCACCTACTTAGTTCTCAAACAGTACGCACAGCCCACACGGTCATTCTTGATAGAGAAGGCCGTTTTACATTCGCTGAACGAACAGAACTTTACCTCGCTTGCCATTCCCAGAATTGTCGACGCTGGCGAGAAGCACCTGTTGATGACATTTGTAGAAAGAGAGAATCAAACACGCGAATCGATACTGGATCGCAAATGGACGGCAAAGAACATCAATACGCTATGCCACGCCATCGAAGAGCTCCAAACTGTCTCGCTCCCGAAGCGTCTGTTTTCGGTCAAACAAATTCTAATGGGGTTAGTGTATCCAACGATACGGGTCATTATCAGCTTACCCGCTGCGGTTCAGACGCGATCGATACGAGTGCGCGACGGCATCTCGATTCTCATCCATTCGATTCGCTACTTGGTGACGCGTCCGTTCATTCGCAATGTCACCACGCACTACGACCTGACGACATTAAATTGCGCGTTTACACCTGACAACAGAGTTTCGATTCTTGATTTCGAGTTTTCGTATTTCAGGGGTGACCCTTTATTTGACCTGATTTACTTTCTGACGATACCACCGCAATCAATTGATCGATGGACATTTCAATCAAATGCGTTGTCGACTCAACTGAACAGCCAAGCTGGCGTACAAATCAAATCGAGATTGCGATTCTTGTTGATCGTATGTTGCCTGTCGCGCTGCCTTCACTTTCAAAGTGATTCTCGGTTGCAACGAGAATACCAAAAATCGATATCCTTGTTGCTCGGCAAAGAATCCTTCGAGCGATGGTGGGGTTCATTGCTAGCGCGATCAACTGCACTTGAACAACTAAGCTCCAACGAATCCATTAACTGACATGCGTAGTTCCCTGGTCCCAAAACTGAAATGCCCGAACAGCGGGAGTACTAACATCACTTTGTTCGCGGCTCAGCTGAATCGCGACGGAACCGTATTGCAAAACGTTGACCATCCGTCAATTCAAGAGTCGGATGAAATCGTTTTGGGCTACTTGGTCATTGATGGGAGATACGTATACCCTATTCGCGACAGTGTCTTGTCACTACTGAGCGACGAAGACGTGGATGTCCAACACTATCAACAGCACTTCGATGCGATCAATGCAATCGCCCCGCAATGGAAGTCACAAGCAGATAGCAACCTGCAGCGGATACGCGAAAGCCAAGAGTCAAGCGACGGCGATTGGAATCGTGCCGAGATGCGCTATTACGACAGTGAAGTCGACACGGACGAGAAACGCATCGCTATGCGTGACAACATTCGAGAAAAAAATTTGCCACACATCTTCATTCCCAGAGATAAATTCATACTACGCTACGTCAAGCCAAGCATTGAGAACAAGGTTGTCGTCGAGATAGGCTGTGGCAATGCTCGCACAGTTGCAAAGCTGATGCCGCCGCTAGAATACAAATACGACTATGTCGGAACTGACATTGCTTTTTACCGGCTGGTGGTAGCCAAGATGGCCTGTTCTGATGGTGAATCTGTGCAAGCGAGTGCGTTCAATCTGCCACTGAAAAACAACATTGCTGATGTTGGTATTTCATTTGGGATGCTGCACCATCTGCCCGAGCCGATAAACGGAATACGTGATTTAAATCGCGTACTGAAAGAAAACTCCGTCGTTGGGATTCACGAACCGATCGAAACGCAAAAAATAGTCGTTGGGAAACTCCCCAAACTGGAAGCGGCACTGACGACGTACGAACACAGTGATCGGGATGGGGAAATCGATCTTTCGGCTTTCTCTGCCGAGCTTCAATCTCTAGGATACGACAAGATTGGGATGCGCCTGCTTGCATCACCGTTCCGTTCGGTAGCAAATTATGTTCTTCAGAAAACGATTCCGTTATTGCTGCACAATGGTGCCGTGACATCTCTGATCTATTCAGTTGACAGCCTATTGATTGCTACCGTTTGCAAACTGTCAGGAAAGCTAAAACCGAGAGCGGTTGCGATGCTTTATTCGCGTGGCGGTAAAGTTTGACCTCCTTGGATCGCGGTATCGATTGCAAGGTGCGAAAGGTCCAACTTTACATGTTGAATTCAAGATGACGATACCTTTGCAAGGAAGTACAGAGTAAATGATCTTTGTTCTCGGCGTCATCCTCTGCGCTGTGGCCGTCTTTTTTCTAATGACGAAGCCGTACTACGGAATCCTTGTAGCACTAGGAGCGACGCCAATCATCGCGGCGACTTGGGCTACGCGGTTTGGAAACGTATCGCTCAATCACGTGATCGGAACCGCGGTTCCGTTGCTAATCGTGCCGCGATTGCTTTCTACTCCACATACTGCCGAATGGCGTCAATGGCGAATCGTAGCGTCAATGTTTCTTTTTAGCGCCGGACTAGGATCTCTTGCGTTGGCCTCGGCAGGCAAGTATTTTCAAAGTGCAGAAACCGCGATACACGCGCTGAACGGCTTTGCTGGATTCTTTTTGTTGGCAGTTTTCTACCGCTCCCAAGAGGGCTTAAAGCACGTGACTTACTGCCTACTGTTGGCAGGTATATTTCCGACCGTCATGGCGATTTTCCAAGCCGCTACGGGTGTCGTTTGGTACGAACGTACTGCTGTTGGCATAGCAAGAAACGTCGGTCTTTATCACGATGCCGTAAGTATCAAGCACTTTGGCCTTCAAACGATCATCGGTATCTATCTCGCATTCAACTACCTCAGGCTACGAGATTGGCAAAGAATAGCACTTTACGGTTACGCCGTATTAGTACTGATTTCGGTGTTCAATGTCTATTCCAAATCCGCGCTTGCGATTCTGGCATCATGGTTTTTGATTTGGGCACTTTGCAATCGCAGGTTCATTGGTGGTGCCGTCATCGTTGCAATGACTGTTGGCGTGAACTATATGACCAACAATTACTTGCTGTCATCGACACTCCGGATTTTTTGGAAAGAGATTGCAATTCGTCAGGGCGAGCTCGATCGTCGCTATATGCTTGCTGGTAGGATCGGAGTTTGGGAGGAGCTTTTTGCAAGATGGGAGAAAGAAACACTTATTGCGCAGCTGATCGGGACGGGGAAGTCAATTCCTGCGCACAATGAGTTTTTGCGTATTCTTATAACAAGTGGCGTAGTTGGCTTGGTCGCCTTTCTCGGTGTTGTTGTTTTTGTGACGTTAATGCTGTCCAGCCGCGTGAAAACGCGAAACGATCCTCTGTGTCTTGCAGCAACGTTCGCGTTTACAA
>JBAUHR010000438.1:0-5800 GCA_049680385.1 Rubripirellula sp.
CGACGTTCTCGATTTCGTTTGCTTCCAGCAGATCATCCTTGAAATCAAGGCAGTGAAGGATCTGCGCTGTGATCAACGCGCTCAAGTTCACAACTACCTGAAAGCGACCGGACACAAACTAAGGCGACCCGTAAATTTCGGCCACTATTCCAAAGTTCAATACGAGCGGATCGTTCGCTTCGAAATCTGAATCACACGCCGACTCCACCCGCTGAATTCGTGTCGTTTGTGTTTTCCAAATACCGTCAAGTCACCCACAAACAAGTTTCACGCCAGATCAGCGCACTGGGGTGTCGCTTGACGCATCCAGAGCCTTAGCGAACTCGATCACTACCGGGCGCTGGGTCAAGCGTGGATTGATGTGAGCTCGCGATTTCAGCAGCGACGCCTGGGCCTCGGCGGGCGACATGCCTCGGTACTTGATCAGCCAGCAAATCGCCACCGTTGCACTTCTTGCCCGACCGGCCTTGCAGTGGATGTAAACGATCTCGTCCGCTTCGACGTGCTGCTGAACAAACTCGACCGCTTGCTGGACGTCGGCCAGTCGCGGATGCGAGAAGTCGGTCGTCGGGATCCTAAGCTGTTCGATGCCATGATGCGTATATTTCAGGTGCGGCCCTTCGTATTCTTCACACGTATTGACGACCGCACGGACGCCGGCGGCATGCATGGAATCGACATCTCGCGAAAACGGGTAAGCACCAACGATCACATGGGGGTCAATGTGGTCCCACCAATTCCGCCGCTTTAGAACTCGCGCGAGGGTAAAATTCCAGGCCAGCGTCGGATAGAAGACGGTTCGGGCGTAAAGTCGTCGCAGCGTGGGGGACATGGGCGATCGTGATAAAAGAATGCGAGAAACGATGGAACGCCAGAAAACACGAACTCCCCAGCTCTCCGAATCACTGGATTTAGCGTAGCCGATTGGACGGCGATGCCGCAGCCCTCTTTGCGAAGCGTTAAACTGTCTGACACACACCACTAGGTATTCGAGGACTTCGATCTTGCTTGTGAACAGAATCCGCCTGTCATTGATGTGGTTTTGCCTGGCCGCAGGGCTGGTGTCGACCAACGGCTTGGTTGCCGCCGACTTGAACGAAGTCCGTCTGTTGTTTTCAGCCGGCAAGTACGACGAAGCGGCGGCCGCAGCGGCACAGGAAGTCGAGAACGGGATTTGGAACGAGCGTTGGCCACGATTGCTGATCCAGTGCCATCTGCAAACGGGAAAGTACGCCGACGCGTTGGCGATCTACGAAGAGGCCGCGAAACGTTATCCCACCAGCCTGACGCTACGCATGCTCGGTCTGGAAGCGTACCGGTTCACCGGCAAAACGAACGAGGCGTTGCAGGCGAATGCCCAGATCATGCGGCTGCTCGAAACTTCGCCCTCGCGATATGCCAGCCGAGATAACTTGGTCGCCGCCGGCCGATATTTTGCGATGCGTGGCGAGGACGGACGCCAGATTTTGAAGTTGTTCTTCGATCGTGTCCGTGATGCGGATCCCCAGTTCTTGGAAGCCTACTTGGCGACGGCCGAGTTGGCGCTTGAAAAGGGCGATTACAAGGTCGCGGCTGATACGCTGGATCAAGCAGGCTTGCTGGACGCTGCGGATCCTCGCATCCCCGCGCTGGCGGCCAAGGCGTGGGCGAATTCGGATGCAGCCAAAGCGTCAAACCTTTTGAACGAAGCGTTGCAGCGAAACCCGCGTTTTATCCCCGCACTGCTTTACCGGGCTGAATCGGAAATTGATGCCGAGCAATACGATGCGGCGTACAAAACGATCCAAGAAGTACTGGTCGTCAACCTTCATCAACCGCAGGCATGGTCGTTGTTGGCTGTGCTTGCCCACTTGGAAGGCCGCTATGAAATCGAAGCGTTGATGCGAGCGGCCGCGCTGAGCACTTGGGACCAGAATCCAGAAGTCGACCATTTGATCGGCAAGAAGCTATCGCAAAAGTATCGTTTTGCCGAAGGTGCCCAGTACCAACGTCAAGCGATCGAAGTTGATTCGGGATTCCAAGCGGCGACGTTTCAGTTGGCGCAAGACCTGTTGCGACTTGGCCAAGACGAAACGGGTTGGATTTTGGCCGAAGAGGTTTCGCGTGAAGATCCGTACAACGTCGTGGCGCACAATCTGAACACGTTGAACGACCGAATCAAAGGTTTCACTCGCATCGAATCCGACGGCATCGAAGTCCGCATGGAGGCTCGCGAGGCCAGCATCTACGGTGGCGAAGTGATGAACCTGTTGCGTGAAGCCAAGTTGGTGTTGTGCGAAAAGTACGATGTGAAGCCCAACGCGAAAATCGTCGTCGAGATCTTTCCCGAACAAAAAGACTTTGCCGTTCGAACATTCGGGCTGCCCGGCGGCGCCGGTTACTTGGGCGTCTGTTTCGGCCGCGTGATCACGGCCAATAGTCCCGCATCGCAGGGCCCGTCGCCAGCGAACTGGCAAAGCGTTTTGTGGCACGAATTTTGTCACGTCGTCACACTCGAAAAGACTCGCAACCGGATGCCGCGATGGCTAAGCGAGGGGATCTCGGTCTACGAAGAACGGACGCGAGACCCAGCGTGGGGCGAGTCGATGACGCCAAAGTACCGCGAGATGATGTTGGGTGATGACTTGACGGCGGTCAGTGATCTGAGCGGCGCGTTTCTAAGTCCGCCCTCGCCAACACACTTGCAGTTTGCCTACTACGAGTCCTCGTTGGTGGTCGAATACTTGATCGACAACTACGGGTTGGATTCGTTGCTGAAGACGCTCGACGACCTGGCGGATGGACTTTCAATCAATGATGCCTTGGCTCGCAACGTCGGGTCGGTCGAAAAACTGGACGCTCAATTTGCCGAGTATGCTCGAAAAGTTGCCAACCAGTTCGCGCCCGATGCGTCCTGGGACGAGCCGACGCCAGAACTGGCTTCGGACGCAAAAGCGATGTCGGAATGGATCGCGTCGAACCCGTCGAACTACTTTGCGTTGACGGCGAAGGCCGACCGGGAAATCGCATCCGCGGATTATGCCGCTGCCAAAACGACTTTGGAAGCGATGCGAGATCTGGGCCTGGCAACGGGAAAGAGCGGCGGACTGCTGGAAAAATTGGCGACGGTGTACCGAGAACTTGATGATGTCGCATCCGAGAAAGAAACGTTGGTGCAGATCACTCAGCTAACCAGTGACTCGCTTTCGTCGCTGGATCGGTTGATCCAAATCGCTCGCGATCAGGGCGACTACAATTCGATGCAGTCGTTCGGCCAACAGTTTCTAGCGATCCAGCCGCTGATCGAAACCGGACACACGGCTGTCGTTGACGCGTCGGAAGAATTGGGCGCACACGATCAGGCGGTGCAGTCCTTGTCGGCACTGGCGATGATGGAACCGGTCGATCCGGCAGCGATTGATTTTCGAAAAGCAAAGTCGCTGGCTAAACTGAATCGAAAGCTTGACGCGAAACTCGCCGTCTTGAAGGCACTCGACGAAGCACCTCGGTTCCGCGATGCTCATCGGTTGCTGTTGGAACTGACAACAGACTTGGAATCGGATTCGGAGACGTCAAAATGAAACGAAACAGATTCCTGGCCGCCGTCGTTAGTGGCGGATTGGTGATCGCTACGGTCGGCGCCGCTGTGGCCCAACGTAACCGCTGGTACCGAGACGATGACATCACGACCGATCGCCGCGGCGTGCCGCGATGGGATGTCGACCCAAACTTTGAAAACGACGCGTTCACGTTCGCTCGTGTGCGTTATGAATCGTACGGTGGATACGGGCGCCGTGGCGGCGGATGGCGTACCGATTACCCGGACAGCGATCTGAACTTCTCGTTGCGTCTGCAACAATTGACGTCGATGAAAGTGAACCCGGATCCGGTCGTGGTTGAATTGACGGACGACAATCTGTTCGATTATCCGTTTCTGTACATGATCGAACCGGGCGCTTTGGTGTTCAATGAAGCGGAAGTCGAAGCCTTGCGACGGTACTGCTACAACGGCGGTTTCGTGATGGTGGACGACTTTTGGGGTGACGACCAGTACGAGAATCTACGTCGCGAGTTGAAGCGAGTGTTCCCGGATCGTGAGGCCGCCGAAGTGCCTCTGTCGCACGAGATCTTTCACTGTGTGTACGACATGAAAGAGAAGCCGCAAGTTCCTGCGATCGGCGCGGCTTACCGGATGGCGAACGGCCAAGTTGGGACGTGGGAACAGTCGCGTGATGGCAGCGATACTCGGACGCCGCATTACCGAGCAATCACTGACGACGAGGATCGCATCATGGTGTTCATCTGTCACAACACGGACTTGGGCGACGGCTGGGAACGCGAAGGCGAAGACCAATGGTACTTTGACGAGTTCTCGGTCAAGAAGGCGTACCCAATGGGCATCAACATCGTGACGTACGCGATGACGCACTGACATAAAAAAGCCACCGCATGGTTTGCGGTAGCTTTCGTTGTTTTTGGATCTCGTTGATCGCGGGCTTAGGATTCGTCAGTTGACTCGGTGTCGAACTTGCCTTCGCTCTCGTACGAATCGTTGCTTGATTGGCGAGTCTTTGCGATTCGTGCTGCTTCGGAAACCACTGCTTGTGCGGTTCGCAGTTCGATTGGCGAGAACCAGCGGATGTTGCCGGTGTACTTGCTTTCGACACGATTCTTCGCTGCCAATTCTTGCCACGACATCTTGTCCATGATGTGCCACGCGGCTGCTTGAGCTGTGTTTTGGGTCACTTGTCCATAGCCGAGTGATTCGCAAAGAACGCGAACACTTGGGTCGGTCGTGAATTGATCCAGCGGGACCATCTTGTAAGCCATGCGTGGATTCGGGTCTTGCTTGCCATGTTCCAGGCAAACCGTTTGAACAGCAACCTTCATCATGCGTTCCGGTGCGACTCGCATGAATCCGCCACCGCCACCGCCCATGCCGCCGCCGCCCATGCCGCCGCCACCCATGCCGCCGCCGCCCATGCCACCGCCGCCGGCTTGTCCACCGCCACCGCCGCCACCACCCATGCCGCCACCACCCATGCCGCCGCCACCCATTCCGCCGCCGCCCATGCCACCGCCGCCCATGCCCATGCCTTGAGCCAAGACGGGAACGCTAGCGAAAGCTTCGGGAAGTTTCAGGTCGAGTGGTTGTTCGGTCAGATTGCGGATCAGCACGTTGGCCTTGGTCGCATCCTGAGGAATGATTTTTACTTCGACTTGGCCCGCGTCCATGGCTGCGAACAACTCAGCCGTCACAACGGCCGGTTCGTCTTTGTTTCGGTCCGCCAGGGCTGATCCGGGCAGGCTCAGCAGCGAAAGGGCTGCAGCAGAAAACGCCAGGGTGGCCATTCGACGAGAGCCAATGCGGCGTGAAGACGAGTGCAGAAGAGTCACGAACACGTTCCTTTAAGTGGGTGTCGCCTCGTCAATCGCCGCCCAAACAGGCCGTTGCGAGTGACGCAGAGTGAAAGAGTCTATAAATCGGGCGAGGCGATTCTCGCGTTATCATAATCCCGCCGAACGGTGCTTCCAAGCAGAAAGGCTGTCCAGCCTCGATTACGGGCCCCGAAAATAGCTTCTATCGACTGAAATTGGAAAAATCGGCAGAAAACGACCGCCGGCTACAGTTTCAATTCCCAAACGACGCCCGAATCCGTCGTTTCAAAGCAAATTCTTTCAAGCTGCTGGATCAGCGTCTTCTTTTCCGAATCGATCGCGGTCTCGACGGTTTGGATATTTCGAGTCGCCAACGTCTGCATCGTCGACGCGATCAGATAGCTTTCCGCCGACGATAATTCGCCTCTGGCTTGAATTGGCC
>JBAUHR010000439.1:0-7157 GCA_049680385.1 Rubripirellula sp.
GTATATCGCAGCGACTGACCGCCACCAATGATCTGAATGGTGCCACCGTTGCTGCCTGGTGTCACGCTAGTGATCGAGATGCCACCGGAAAGGCTAGGCACGTCGTTATCAAGAACGTTCAACGGACGTTGCGACGAATCCTGAGCAATCTCGAACGAATCGTCGACTGCAATCGGAACGTTGGATTGGAACGTGACATTCACAACCGCCGTGGCCGTCGAACGCGTTCCGAATTGATCAATGACAGTGTACGTGAACACGTCACGACCAGTGAAACCGTTCGGTGGTGTGTAGAAGATCGACGTGCGATCGTTCGATCGAATGACTTGGCCGACCGTCCCGGACGTGTTCAGCGTTTCAATCACAAGTGAATTGTCAGCCGTTTGGAAGTCGTTCGCCAAGACGTCCAAGTTGTTCGACAACGTGTTGCGAGCGACCGAGAACGCATCATCGTTGGCAATTTCAGCAGCGTTCAAAATCGGGAACGAGTGATCCTCGACTTCACCCGTCGTCACAAACCCGGTTGCACCAATTCCCGACGTTTGGCTCAAACGGAAACGAACGTAAGTCGTTCCGACACTCGCACCGGCCGGAACATTCACGGTCACCGGCATCGCTTGCGCGACGGTGCCAGACGCAACGGGCAGGTTGGTGGCGAAGTGTTCGCCGGCATCCAAGAAGTCGCCGTCACGGTTGAAATCGATGAAGCCTTGCAAGAATGCGGGCAAGCCCGTCGTGTTGGTCACCGTAACGTTGAACGTCGCACTGTCGTTCGGTCCAAGCGGCGAAAGCAATTGCACGCCATCTTCGTCGTCGATCACGCCAGTGGTGTCGTCACCGTTGGCCAAGACCGATGGCGAACCGCTAAGTTCACGGTCGATGTTGGCACCAATCGTCAAGCCGCTGACGATGCCGTGACTGGCACCATTGGCTCCGACGGTCGTACCGTACGAATCAGGTGCGTCGCCGTAATCGCTCGACGACAAGAAACCAAAGTTAAAGTTGTCGGTCAGCGAAGTCCCATCGAACGTAACGGTGTGTTCGCCAAGTGTAGGCGAATCCAAATCAGGGAACGTTTGCTCGAAACCAGCCGGCGTCACGACGCGAATCGTATAAGTGCCCGGTCCAGGAAAATTGATCGAGTACGTTCCGTTGGCACTGGATTGGCCGCTCGGTTCGCCAAGGTCAGGACGATTGTCGCCATCCAAATCGGCGTAGACATAAACGTTTGCCAATCCACCATCCGACGCATCCCGAACACCATCACCATCGTTATCGATGAACGTGGTACCAGTGATGTTCGCGACGACTTGGCTGAAACCAAACTTGATCGAGCTACTGCCGCTGGAAACCGACGACGCGGTGGTCGCCGTGAAGTTCGCTGGCGTGATCGCGCGAATGTTGACGGTTCCCGGTGGCAACGTCAGTGAAAACGATCCGTCCGCACCGGTGACAGCTTGTGCTTCGCTGGCATCAAGCACCGAGTTGTTATTCACGTCCGCGTAGACGGTAACACCGGCCAAGCCTGCTTCGTTATTGTCGGCACCGTTTCGGTTGACGTCATTGAAGACGCGACCGGTTTGGCCAACGCCACCTTGGGTGCCCGTCGACAGAGCGTGGGTCATCGCCGCCGTGACACGGTTGAATCCGGCATAAACTTCTGGTGCATAAAAGTCATCGCGGAACTGCGGCTTGACGTCATCAAGCGTACCGAAGATTCCATCCAAGCCGACGCCCAAGTTGTTGGCATTGGCCAACAGAGTTCCGCCCGCATCCGAAATTGTGGCGATCGAGTTCGTGTTGACGGTGTGCAACATGCCGAACGTGTGACCGGCTTCGTGCGAGATCACGCTGGACAAGAATTGGATGGTCGCATCCACTTCGCTTGCCGCTGGCGCAATTGGGAAACCAAGCAATGAACCTTGGAACCCGTCTAACGCAAAAATTCCAAATTCATTTAGGTCGAAATTACCGACATCCACCGATTCGGCGATCCCGTAAACACCTGGGACACCAATGTCTAACCCAGTACCGCCGACCAGCAAGCGAGTGATCCGCGGATCATCGGCGTTGCTGTTGTACCAATCGCGGTGTGGATACGAACCATCGGCAGCCTGAAAACGGCTCGAGAGAATTCGAATTCCGTAATCACCAGCAACACCGGTCTTGGTGAAGTCACCGTTGGTGTTGGTGGAGATATCGCCTAGGTCATTGAAGGTACGAACGACGTCGTCATAAACGGCGGTCGTGATTCGGTTAGCCGTGGCAAGATCGCCAAATTCCAAGCCCAAGAATGGCAATGAGTCTTCGAACGATGGAACGACCGTGAAACCGAACGTCGGCAGACCGGGGATCAACAAATCTTCATTGAAGATATTGTTGTCGATAAAGCCACCCTCGAAGTCGAGGTACATGATCTGTGCATCACCCACTGAAAGCTGCTCAGTGACTGGACGATAAGTTCGCAGCCCTACCGTGTATGCGTTCGCAAGCCCAGCCGAACCGACGGTCATGAAGTACCGTCCGTCTTCGGGAATGACCATCGTCCCGTTCGCGTTACCGACCGTTTGCAACGGGAAGTGCAGTCCACCAACCAACACTTGGCTGGTCAACAACTGGCTGCCGCGCGAGTTGGTGATCGAAAACTGACCTGCTGCTCCGCTGGTCGCAATGTCAAGAATGTCGCCCGCACGCAGATCGAACGAGAACGTATCAAGGTCCGACGAAAATCCGCTGGAATTGCCGGTCGTCGTGGTGATCGGCAACGACCCAACCACATCGATCGTGTCTTCCTGGCCAGCACCGGTCCCCAGCGGAATAAAGTCTGCGGTCGCACGCAGGTTATTCGCACCAGTCAGTGTCGTGCCTTCGGATTCGAAAAACGAAGCAGCAGCGACTGTCCCGACATTTCGAGGCGTCGTGTACTCCGGCAGTCCGGTCGGGGCCGGCTGTGCAGGAAGACCAGTCATCACCGCCATCAATTGGCGACTCTCCAGCCCTTCCAGCGTAAGACGCCGTTTCTTGGCGCGCTCACGTTTGGTCCGCTCGGGAGCATTGTGGCTGGTAAGTTTCGATTTCTTCGAATCGTTTCGTTTGATCATCGAGGGTCTCTACCAAACTGAAGACCAACAACCGCCGGCGGGCGCTGGACCGATCGACTTGGGTGGATGAACGGAGTCACTAGTTTAATTCTGCCAAAAAAGTCGCTCGAAAGCGATGATTCTCTGACTGCTCAGTGGTCTAAACAGAACCAAAGGCTTTAGGCGTCTTAGACAAACATCGGCCTAAAGTTTCGCTCTCATTTGCCAAATGGCCTTTGCCGTCTTATTCGGACCAGTGCCTTCCCATTCGGAAGCAGGAAAAATGGGCAAGCTGCGAGGGTTTGATAAGTTGCGACTGCGATTCTACTTGCACCCCCGAGAGTGTCAACGAATCGCACTGTTTGGGACGCCGAACCTTGGGCAAAGTTCCCGAGCGAAGCCGCAAAATCACTTGATCCTTTGCCAAGAACCGGCGACAGGCGCACATGCGAACAGGCACCAATCCAGCTTGAATCCGATGAATTTACCGGCGAAACGCAAAAAAGCCCGCTTCCAGCGATGCCTGGAAGCGGGCTCTTCGTTATTTGTTGGATTCTTTTCTCCCCTGATCAATCGATCAGGGAATTTTCGCTACCAAAGGTATTCTGCACCAAAGGTGAACCCGTTTAACGTCAGCGATTCGAAATCCATTCCTGGTCGGCCAACGCTGTTTGGCGAATCAACGACGTCTTTCAAGAAAGTGCCGCTCAGCTCGGGGCTAGCCACTTCGTCGATCGCCACTAGGTAGTAAGCAGATCGGAAGGACCACGAATGGCTGAGGCGATAAACCAACTGAGTCGACAGTTCCAAGGCCATAGTGCCGTTATCCACTCGATACGAGTCGCTGGCCGTCCCAGGACCGCCACCGGCGATCGAGTTTGCCGAAACGCTGTAGTTGCGACGTGCCTCGTTCTTCATCCACATCCCCTTCAGCTCGACACCCAACTGGATGCCAGGCGTCATGGTGTACCAGAGGTCGCCGCCGATCTGACCACCGAACATGCTGTTCTCGATGGTATCCCGCGAACTGAAGAACCGTTGGGTTCCATCGGTCAGCGTTGCGTCGGTTCCGTCGTTGTTCAGGCCGACGATATCCAAACCCATGCGATTGTTGTAGCGAAGGTGACGCATACCGGCCAACCAAGAACCTTGGAAGCGGTTGTAAGGTCCAACCGTTCGGCGGCGGTAGTTAATTTCGCCGCTGTTGAACGTCGCACGGTTAGTCACCGCTTGCGAGATCGAGCGGTCGGTGTCGTCGAACCCGTCGGCCGGGGTGACACCAAATTCACTGATGAAGGAGTAAAGGTCGGCTCCCCCGGTGATCGTGAATGGGAAACTTGTCGGTCCCGTCGTCGCCAACGGATCAAAGCTTGGGTTGTCGATCAAAGTCGCTGGTGATGAAACGGATGCTGATCCGTCCCATTCCAACCCACCAAAGTAGGTTGCTTCGATGTTGCCACCGACACCAAAGATCAAGGCGGCTGACAAGCGAACACCTGGCTCGATGTCTTCGTTGATCGCGTCAGTGCCTCGCAGCACCGCGACGCCGCCTGGGCCTGCACCACGCTGAGTTAGGACTCCGCCAGTGCCGGTCGAACCCGACCGACCCATGAACAGGGCCTCTGCAGAGATGTCGTACCAGCGTTGGGCTGCCTTGCCAGCTTTGCTGTAAGGTTTCAGTGCCCCAAGCAGTCCCACCAATGATCGTCCGCGGAACATTTGGCAAGCTTCACAGCCTTCACCACGACAGAACATGCAGATGTGACGCAGCTTCGATAGTCCGCCACAGCTTCCGCATCCGTCCATGCCGCATCCGCCGCAAGAACTATCACCGTAGATTTTGCCCAGCACGCCGCCGCTTGACATTACCGAACCGCCACCCATGCCACAGGCACCGGTGCCGCCGCAGATCCCTCCGCAGGCTCCATCGCATCCGCCAAACTGCATTTGCTGACCGTACGTGGGTCCGCCATACGATTGTCCGTACGAGGCGTCGCCGCACATGCTGTCGCATCCGCCGGGGCCACAGCTATCACAACTGCTGCCACCGCCTTGCAAGAAACCGACTTGTTGAACCGATCCTTGTGGACTGTATCCGCCGGCTTGCATGGCCTGAGCCGTTGCTTGGCCGCTGGCGTAACCGTTGATTGGCGTTGCCGCCATCGGCATGCCGTTGTTGGGTGCGCCCGACATGGGTGGCACATAGCCGGGACCGGCTTGGCCCGCATATCCGGCTCGTTGGACAGGGCCTGACGTCGTCAGTCCCGCAATCGCTCCTGGTGGCATCTGGCCCTTGGCAGGCATCACAAAGCCGCTGGCTTCATAATCCAGATCGGCGTTCAAAACGCGAGGAGGTTGTGCAGATGCCTGTCGGCTCTCTGCGGATACGCATATGACCAATGTCACTGCGGCGACCAAGATTGTGATTGATTTCATTTGAGTCATTCGTTGCATCGCAAACGTCTCCGCCTCACTATGGGCCGGTGTTTTACCTGGCGAAACGGCTTTCATCTGGGCCTTCGCGGTCGATCGAGAATCCAAATCCGATCGACCAGCCACAGAGAACAACCGCTCCAAACGGATTTATCGGCACGACCGACCTCGAACGTTTGGTTATTCCGCTAGATCGGCGTAGGAAAACTTTGCGGGCCGTAACTCAGACGCCCCCGCCCATCCGATAAAATCGGGCTGTTTTCCAACTTTGGCTAAAGTCACACCCACCCAGGGACCGAACCGGTGCTCGATCGAAAAACCATCGAATCGACTCTCCAGAAGATCGAATCGGGTGAACTGTCGCCGGACGAAGCGACCGAGTTCCTGCTGAAAATCGACCTGGACTCGCTCGGCTACGAACCCGGCGACGAGCCCGGCGACGAGCTATCGCGAACAGGGCCGACCAACACGCTGCCCGCCATCAATGCACCAGCCGATCCCGAACCGCTCTCGTCCGTGATCGATCGACTTGGAATCCCCCCCACCGAAGTCGTCCAAGACTGGTGCGAGCAATTAGCCAATGTCGCAGCCGACCACGAGTCACGAACCCAACAACCGATCGGCCCAATCCATGCGTCCGATTGCGCACTCAGCGACAACGGCCGATTGATTTGGAACCAACACGTAGCCACCGACGCGTTCGTTTCACCGACATCACTTTCAAGCACGTCGCAAGATCACCTTGATCAATTCCGCCATTCCATCCTCGGCAACATTCCCACCATCCCAAGCGAACCCGCCCAAACCGTTCCCAAGAATCACCGCCGCGAAGCAACCGATCCTACCGAAACGCAAACACGCCCATCAAAACTGCTAAGCCGATCGTTAACCGTGCTCGCCATCGCCGGGTGCTTTGCCGGAATCGTTTACGTCGTCCAACAAATCAAACAAGACCAGCCTCTTGCAATCGCCGACACCCAACCTGCACCCAAACGTTCTGCGCCGCAATCAGACATCTTCGACTTCTCAACTAGCACGACCACGCAAACGCGACGTACCCCCGCCCAGACTGCCGAAGAACTCGAGTCGTTTGAATCGATGACCGAAGCAGAACTCGAATCATTCGAAAAGGAATCCGCCTCGCAAACCACAAACTTCTCACTCGACTCATTCATGCCAGCGACAGATAGCTTCGCTCCGGCCGCCACTAAAGAACACTCGATTGCACCGGAGATCGACACCCAAAACATCGCTGGCGACATGACGACGGATCCCCTGGCACCGACCTCGGTCCCAGCGATGAGCCATGCCGTTGACGATAACGCCGAACCGCCACCCGAATCCGAACAATCAACCGCGATCGCCGCATCCACCGATCCCATCAAATCCGCCGTCGAACTTCCGCCTATCGAGACTTTCGCGAGCGGCACAGACGAGGATCAAACAAGCGTCACACTGGTCAACCGAAACGCGAGTGAACTGACGTTAAAGTTTCCCTACAGCGTGCCGCTAGAAATCGAAGCCTCTGCTGATTCACTCTGGCACATCATCGACACTCGCAAACCAACGGCCGTCGCGGCAATAACGTCCGGTGACCAGAGCCTGTCGATCCAGTGGGAACCATCGGCCCAGCAATCGCCAAAT
>JBAUHR010000440.1:0-28808 GCA_049680385.1 Rubripirellula sp.
TTTAACCGTTAGCCGCAGGCGTACGCTTTTCCTGTCGCGTACGCCTACGGCTAACGGTTAAACAACCTGATCGCGATGCCCTCCGCGAATTCAGCGCAGTTCAAGAGCTTTGCGGATCCGAGTTGCCACGTGCAGATCGGTTTCTTCGACCATCAGTTTCTGCAGATGGCTTCTCGCCGCTTCGTCGTTCATCGTTGCGATCACGGCGACGACCCTTAATCGTACGTCGCGGCTCGTATCGCGGCTCATCATGAACAACCATGGCCGCGGATCGATCGTCGGCTCGGCGGCGATCATGTCGACCAGTTGCATCCGCGTCGGCACATCGGCCGCCGAGATTCGTGTTGCGAGCGATAACTCACGCTCGGTATATCCGCGCGACATCAGTTCTAGCCGAGCCTGTTCCCGAAGATGGCTGTGGTCGCTGGCCAACCAGTGAATCACCGACACATCGTCGTACGCTTCCATGGGCGTCGACACAATAGTGTCTTCGACAAACGTATCTTGGACGGGCACGACCGATTGAGCGGGCTGGACGTGATACACGGTTTCGCGAGGCGCGACCGGTTTTTCAACCACCACGGGCACGTACTCGTCAATGTCGCGAAGCACGACTTCGGCGTCGGGCGGAATTGGCTGTAACCGCATCGATGCCGATTTGTAAATCGATGCCGACGGTGGATTTGTTTCGTCCTCGATCGTTTGCACGGGCAATGGGCGACTGCGAACCTGTAACCGCTGCGGCGACATCGGATCGAGCGGTTTGTCCGCCAGAATGCTAGGCCCGGGGCGTCCCGACAGCGTCAGCATTTCAAGCGTCTCGTTCGCACTGGCATACAGATCGCGCGACGGCGAGTCCGCGCGTGTTACGAAATCCGAAATCGTTTGCTGCAATAGTGACGCCGGCCAGCCAGTTCGGTCGTCCGAAATCCGCGGCACAATCGCTTCGACCGCCGCGACAAGTTCGCGATGACGTTTCTGCTGTGTTGCAACATCCAAGACGGTCCAGTCGTTTTGCATTCCGTGCAGCAACTCGAATGCACTTCGACCAACTTCGATATTTTCGTTGGTCATCGCTTCAACGAGCGGAACGATCGCAGGCGTTCCCAGTTCGGCCAACTGGACCAACCGAGACCGCTGTTCCAACGCTCCGATCGAATCGAAATCGCTGAGCAGTCGATGCAGCAAGAAACGCTTGCTGCCAAAGCTGATTGCCAGCACGATCGCAAAACAAACGGCCACCAACACCAAGAACTTCAGCGACGACCAAAGTGCCGTCCGCCGAGGGCGAAACGGTGTCTGTCCGACCATCGCGAAAGGGTTAGGAACGTTTGAAAAATCGGCGGAGTTCATGTCGTTTTTGCCTGGGTGAATGCTGGGCCGATTGTCGGCGTAGCAGCCCTCTGGGGGCAAGATCAGTTGCTAGAAACCGCGACCTCGCCGCACGCGTGATCGTAAGCGGCAAGCTGTTCAGTCCACTGCGATCGCAAACGATCGGGAACGTCGACGCCCGACAAAACGTCGCTAATCGCGGCCCCGAACGAAGCTAACGTGGCCGGCGAAAACTGATCATCGACCCACATGACCGTTCCCGACGAATCCACCAGCACGGCGGCACCGGGATTCATCTCCAACGACTTGGCGAACTCGCCGGTCTTATCGACAACCACAGGAACCGTGACTTCCGCGGGAATCGAACTCGCAGCATCGGCGTCGACCAGAATCCCCGTTCGGATCGTGGTGGCCAGTTCCTCGGACCACTGGTCGGTCCACGACTGAGCCGTCATCGCGGCTGCGATCGTATTCGTGTCGACGGAAACTCGTACTAAAAAAGTTAGCTTCTGGTTACCGTTTTCAATACGAAACCCAGGGACACGCGTGCCCAAAATGCGTGCCGGCCGTGGCGGCGGTAACGGAATCAGACGAGAAACCGTTTTGGGCGACTTCGGCAGCGGCTCGATTCTGGGCGGTTTGTTCGGCGCGGCAAAGGTCGCACCAACCAAATCGATGCTCAGTTGAATCGGTTGCGGCACAGCCCCCGGCACCAACGGAGCGACGATCGGCGGCAATTCGATCCGCCGGACGATTCGCGCACGGTCATCGATCCAAAACTGATAACGTTGCTCGCCCGCATCAACGATGACGCTGCGACAGGTCTGTCGATCGATCGACCGAGTCGGGCCAAACTCAATCCGGTGACTGGGATCAAACAACGCCTTCATCGGCTCGGCCGAAAACAGCCATTCCAACTGCGGCGGTGGCCCCGCCAACCCAGCAGCAACGCGGCCTGCCAAAATTGGATCGGCCAATAGTTTCTCTGCCATTGGCCGGCCCGGAATCGGTTTCGACTTCAAGACTTGCGAATCAAAATTATCCGTCGACGGGTCAGCGATCCAGCCGGTCAGCCCATCGGGATCGCTGGTCAATCGCACGTCATAGGTTTCAAGATAGAGTTCGTTGCGATCGAGCCAAACTCGCATCGGCGCGGTGCGAGTTTCGGTGCTATCGCCGTTTTGGTAGCGGATTTGGGCGCGGCCGTTGTCGCGGTACGAAGCCGCACTGGCGTAACGGGACAGCGTTTCCCCCAACAGATCTCGGGCCGAAATGGCGGCGAACGAGGCGGGCTGGGCAACAGGAACCGAGGGCGCCGAATCACCGACCGGCGGCGGTCCACACCCAACGATGGCGACAGCGAAAATCAGGCAAATCGCCGGTCGACAGAGACGAAATCGGATCACGGTTGACGTTTTCTCCTCGGGCGAGCGACTTCTCGAATCCCCGCAAACCTACTAAAACCTGACTCTCCCGCACAATCGCGATTGATCACGGCTTCCCACTTCCCGCTCTCTGACGCCTGAAACCCACTCTCTATGTCACTGAAGTTTTCTAACACGATTGACGTTCTGGCCAGCAAGCAGGTTTGGCAGTACGAAGCAGTACCGGACCGCGTTTGCCGCGACGTTGCAGCGGCGACGTTCATTGCCCTACAAAAACCCGACGATTTTCCGCCGCTTCAATCCGCGATTGTCCCGGGCGACCGCGTCACCTTGGCCGTCGACCCGAACGTACCTCAAATCGCCGAAGTGATCCGCGGCGTAGTCCGCGGAATCGCAAGCACCGACGCTGGCGGACTGGATGTTGTCGTGTGGGACGAAGCCACCGACGAAACGATCGAAGCGATCAAGGCCGAAGTGTCGCCGACGTCGCGAGTGGTCCGCCACCGCAGCGCTGACCGACGTTCGCTGGGTTACTTAGCCGCGGATGAATCCGCCGACCCGATCTACTTGAACCGGTTGTTGGTCGATGCCGATTTTGTACTGCCGATCATGGCCGGGCGTCCGGCGATGGATGCACGCCCATGTGATTTGACAGGCGTTTACCCTTGGTTTGCCGACTCATTGGCTCGCGCTCGCTACCGCGATTCAGCACCGCATGCGACCAAAGCAAACGCCAAGATGGCTGCCGAAACGACTTGGTTGCTGGGCGTGCAAATCATGATTTGCGTGAACCCATCGGTCGATGGACAGGCAAGCGAAGTGTTAGCGGGAACGATCGAGGCAATCGAAAAACGCCTGCACATCGAGTCAAGTGATGAACCCGATTTCCCACCACCGGCGCCCATCGTGGTCGCGTCGCTTGACGGTGATCGGCAACAGCAAACGTGGGCAAACGCCGCGCGTGCGGCGACCGCGGCGATGGACCGAGTCCTTCCCGGCGGCACGATTGTGCTGTGGACGGATATTACCGAGTCACCGTCGGACGCGTTGATTCGCCGGGCCAATCAAGACGATGCCGACGAGCAAGCGGACGAACTGGCCGACCAACACGACGCTAATTCCGACGACTCGGATTCGGACGGCGGCGACAGCGACACCGACAACAACGCCCAGAACGAGTCGCACGACGGCGACGACGAGTTCCCACGCTGGGACGACTCGATCGCGATCTCGCGTTTATTCGCGGACATCACCGCCGAATACCGACTGCTGATTCACGCGGCGATTGACGACCAAGTCATCGAGGCGATGGGGATGGGATCAGTGGCCGATGGCGCCGGCTTGTGCCGGTTAAGCAAGTCGTTCGACGGCTGTGGCGTGCTGCGTGCGGCCCAGTTCGCGTGAGTCGAAATGCTAGCAAATCGCCGTGTACGGACTGAATCCTGATAAGTCTTTCCGCTCGTAACGATCAGGGGATGCGCGGGCTTCCAAATTTCGGCGCAAAGGTCTGTTTTTGCTCAATTCCAAGTTGAGCGGATTGCTGGGACGGATAGGATCGGAGTCGTGACTTGGGGTGACGCCCTGATCGGCGACGGACGCCGGCGACCCTGAGACACATGAACAAAAAGCCCCCTGCCGACGAGGCGAGCAATCCATGGACATGAGCGAGACGAGCCGACCGGTTGTCGATGAGGTCGACTTGATGTTGGCAAACGCCCGCTTGCGAGACGAGCTGGAACCGTACCGTGACGAGTCAATTGATTCGACGCTTCATCGGATGCCGCTGCGGACCGAAAACGAGTACTTGGCGTCAATGTTGGCCTGGGAACGGGCCCCGGCCCTGCCCATCGCAAGCTGGTTCTCACCGGTGATGGAATTGCCACCACCGGATTCACTCAGCGACGAAGCTCTATCGGAACTGCTGATCGGATCCATCATCCGGCTGCATTCCCAGCGAGTCGTCCTGCGATGCACGGACCACCTGACCGATCGCGAGCTTTACAAGATCATCTACCGTGACATCCTGCCGTGTTGCGAAAAGAAGGTCGAATTGCCAGGCAAGTTTTTGGAGTGGCGCTGCATCGAAGACAACGACACGTGGTTGCGTTATTACGCCAACGCGGTCGAACGACGCCGTTTCCAAGAAGAGTACGAAGTCGATTTGCCACCCAGCGAAACGCCACCGTACCAACGCGACTTACCGTAACGCCAAGCGAACGCAGGCCACTAGCCTTTGCGGTAACGCCACATGCAGGCCAGAGCGGACACGGCATCTCGCCAGCCGATCTTCTTGCCTTCTTTGTAACTGCGAGCCTGATAACCCGTCGGCACTTCGATCAATTCGTAGTGACCGGCGGCGATCTTGGCCGTGATCTCTGGCTCGAAACCGAATCGACATTCACGCAGTTCCATCGATCGAATCAGATCGCCGTCGAACGCCTTGTGACAGGTTTCCATGTCCGTCAACTGCAATCCGGTCAGGCAATTGCTAACCGACGTCAGCAACCAGTTGCCCAACCGGTGAACCATCGACGAGTCATCCCAACCGTTCAAATAGCGGGACCCGTACGTCGCGTCAGCATCGCCATCGAGGATCGGCCAAATCACTCGCAGCAAGTCCGCGGGATCGTATTCCATGTCAGCGTCTTGAATCGCAACGACCCTACCTTGGCTGCGCCGAATCGCTAACCGAACGGCTGACCCTTTGCCGTGATTGGCGCGGCGACAGATCACTTGACGCGACGCGCTATGCGGTAGCGACTGTAACCACTCGGCCGTACCATCGGTGCTGCCATCATCGACGATGATCACTTCCGTCGCCGGTGGCATGACCTTTTCGATACGTTTGATCACGCGCTCGATGGTGCGAATTTCGTTGAAGACGGGAACGATCACGGTCACGTCAAACCGAGTGACCGGAATCTTACCGGCGGCAACTGAATTGGCTTCGGCGATCAGTTCGAGTGCTTCATCGATCCGTTCGATCGCAATCTCATGCTCTGACCGCGGCTGCCAAGTCGCCTCGTCACAACCGGCGCCGAATACGACAGCGTCGTTTTCCGTGGCTGGGTCGTTCGAAATCACCTGTTCGTTTTTCAGCGTCGTGGTCATAAAGAAAGCGCTCTTCGATGGATCGATGGATTCGCGGATCGATGGTTTCGCCGCTGCTTTGTCGGGCACAGTACATGCGATACGACAAACGGCTATCCAAACGATGCGACACAACTAACGAACGCGCCGACACCAATCGACCCGATCGATCATTTCCGTCGGGCGCGATAGGCGAGGTGATACGGTTAAAGGAACTGTTCCGATTGTTCCGGTCTTAACCAGCGCAGCAAATCTGAAACTTCGCGGCAAATACGGCACACAATCGCAGGCCGGTATCACAAGAAAACAAAGAAAGTCCGATCACGGACTGGCGGCTTTCGAACCACCCTTGCCAAGCGAATCGCATCGATTCGCTGGCGTGCCAAAATCGCTCGGATCGGATCACGCGAATCCGAATCACGATTGGTCTTTCAAGTTGCGTCGATTGCATCGTGTCAACTGCATCGAGTCAACTTGAGTCAGCTTGATTTTCGGGCAGGGCCGGTTCCCACCGGCCGCTCGAATCAACAGATGGGCCGGGGGGAACCGGCCTACTTCGATCTGCCTAACCGAAACTTACGTTGACTAGGACTACTGGACCTTGGTCGGTGCGTCGGTTGTGCCCAACTGAGCCAACACCTGAAGAACGCCGTTGAGATGTGCCAGACGTGGCCCAAATCGATCAACAAATTCGTTCAGCATGTACTCGCCTTCGATCAAATGATCTTCGCTATCGGCGACTTCTTCGGTCAACGTTCCCAAGAACTCGGTTTGCACGCGGCTAAGCGTCTCAGCAGCCCGGCGACACGCGGTAGCCAATTCGGGGTTCGCGTTCTTCCACTGCTGCAATTCGCTGGTGCGTTGGGTATTTGCAGCCGCAGTTTGCTGGATCAAATTTTCCAACAATTTGTTCTGCTGTTGCTGTCCGGCGACCAATTGACGCAACAATTCGACCGCAACCCGGTCGTTCGAAGCTGGCGGGGTCGAATTGGATTCGGCCGAGACATCAATTCGAAACATGGGCGAAATAGGCTCGTGATCGTAGGACATATCGAATGGGGCTCTGAAGCGTTTTGGGTCAGTTCGCTGAAATGTTCGCCGAGTATAACCCACTAAAATTTGGGTTGTCGAGCAAACGCCATCGAACTCGTTTTTTTGTTTTTTCGCAAAGAAATCTTCGGAATAATCCTCAGCTTTTCTCTTGCAAGCAATCATCGCAGACTTTACCGCTACAACCCCTAAAGTCGCGATAACCGGATCGCCGAAGACAACGTCTAGAGACCTTTGCCGGATTCCCCGGTGCCGCGTTTTTTGGCCGCCCGCGTGAAACTTTCATGTCGCTGGCGACGATACATTCTCATTCCACCTTTGACTTCAACGCATGGCCCAATCGGCAATCACGATCGCCTATTTTACCGTCGTCGAAGACGAACGAACCGGATGGACCGGTGGGCTGCTGCTGCTAAACGGCGGCGGACGCCCGCTTGAATTCCAATGCACGCTGCCGGTACGCCCATCGCGTGCCCACGAAATTTTATTTGGCCCGACACTTCGCGATCACATCATCGGCGAAGTGATTGGACCTTTGTTGGTCAAGAAGTGCCGCACGCCGATCGGCTTCTTGTGCTGCGATCAACCCGAATCGCTGATCATCAGCCAATCCGTGTCGTACCCGATCGCGCTGGTCGTCGAAGCCGCTGAACTTGAGGAAGGCCCGATCACTGACGACACATTGATCGGATCCAGCGAAGTGGAGCTGGCCGGTTCCACACTGCGAGTTCCCATGGAACAAGTCGACGCGGTCCGCGCCATGACCGAAAAAATGATCGACTTGCCCGATGCGATCGAACCGTTCGAACGCATTCGTGAAGCGATCAAAGAAGCGCAGTCACAAATCGCACGATCACAAACCGTGCCCGCCCCAAGAATCGCTGACGCCGCTTAACATGTTTCAACGAAAATCAGCGTCCGACATGATCGCCGAAATCGACACGGCGAACAGTTGGTGTGCCGACTCGTTGGTGCCCACCGGAACCTACGAAATCACGCTCGAGCGGATCGAACCACGTTCGTTACCGATCCGCGTGTCGCCGCTGACGACGCGGGTCACCGGTTTTCTGTTTCCCGAGGCAAACCAGTGGACGCCGCCGAAACCGCCATCGTCGCAGTCGTCGACCGACGCTGCGGAAGTGGCCAAGGTGCGGAAACGATACAAGACGATCAAGCACCACCGCATCAAGCCACCCAACGACGTGGTCAAACTGCAGGACCGGTTGTACTACTTGCTGCAACCGCCACTGGACTTGTTGGTTGGCAGCGGGCAACTGAACTTTCCGTTCGACCCGTTCGCTTACCAGCTAGACGGCATCGCGTTCCTGTTCCCGCGATACGCCGCCGTCCTGGCCGACGAAATGGGACTCGGCAAAACGATGCAAGCGATCAGCACGATCCGTTTGCTGTTGTGCAGCGGCGAAGTGCGCAGCGTCTTGCTGGTCTGTCCAAAACCGCTGGTCAGCAATTGGCTGCGCGAGTTCCAAGTCTGGGCGCCGGAAATCCCGATCGCCGCGATCGAAGGAAACGCCGCCACTCGCGAACATGCTTGGCGATCACCCGAGATCCCGGTCAAGATCGCCAACTATGAACTGCTGATGCGCGACAAGGAAACCGTCTTGGACAGCGGACTGCATTTCGATCTGGTCGCACTCGACGAAGCCCAACGGATCAAGAACCGCAACAGCACGACCAGCGAGATCGTCCGCGCGATTCCTCGCACTCGGTCTTGGGCACTGACCGGCACACCCGTCGAAAACTCACCCGACGACTTGGTCGGCATTTTCGATTACCTGTCGCCCGGCTACTTGAAGGTCGGCATGCCGATGGGCGAAATGGCCAAGCTGTCCAAAGACTTCATCATGCGCCGGACCAAGGACATGGTGATGAACGACATGCCGCCAAAACTTTATCGCGACGCTGAACTTGACCTGACGCCCGAGCAGTGGTCGACGTACGAGATGGCCGAGAAAGAGGGCGTCGTCAAGCTGGAAGAGATGGAACAAGAGTTGACGATCCAGCACGTCTTTGAATTGGTGCTGCGATTGAAACAGATTTGCAACTTTGATCCCGTGACCAGCGCCAGCGCGAAACTGGAACGCATGGTTGCCGACATGGAAGAAGTCGTCGCCAGCGGCAAGAAGGCGATCGTGTTTAGTCAGTGGGTCAACAGCATCGACAAAATGCTGCCGGCGATGGAGCGGTTTGGGCCGCTGCAGTACCACGGCAAAATTCCGCACAAGAAACGCGAAGGCGTCATCGATCAATTCAAGAATGACCCCAAAGCAAGCGTTATTCTGATGAGCTACGGTGCGGGCAGCGTGGGACTGAACTTGCAATTTTGCGAGTACGTGTTTCTGTTCGATCGTTGGTGGAATCCGGCGGTCGAGGATCAAGCCATCAACCGGGCGCACCGCATCGGTGCGCGCGGTGCCGTGACCGTCACACGAATGTTGGCGATGAATACGATCGAACAACGGATTGCGACGGTGCTGGACCAAAAACGCGAAATGTTCGACACGCTGTTCAGCGACCAAAGTGGCCCCACCAAAGGCAGCGGCGGCGGTCTAAGTCGCGACGAAATCTTTGGACTGTTTGACCTGCGGGCACCGGGCGGCAAAAAAGTCAGTTGAGGGCTTGTTCGGCAAAAACTTTGCCTTTCACAACGCAAGAACTCACTTTCCCAAAGGGCAACGCATTAGCGGAGTTCGATCGAATATCTCTGGGTAACGCTCAAACATCCCTGGGTGACAAAAGTAAATAGTAAAACGATTGTCCCCAATCGTTGGTGCGTAGCATTCAGGGGCGTAGCATTCGCACCACCTATCCCAGGCGATTGAAGACGATCGTTCTAGTCTAAATCCGCTAAGGCGAGCGGCCCAAGGCAGAGCGAAGCTTCGGTTTCGTTTCCCTTGCGACCGGGCAACCCTGCGTGTTGGGTTTCGGATAAGATGGTGGCACGACTCTGGTCCCGACACCATCTTGGAAACCACGCCCCAGCGATGAGCACTTCTGTAGAATCCATGCAGGCCGATGCCGCACAGTTCCGCGACCGTTACAACGCCGTGCGGGAAATGATCGGCCGAGTCATTGTTGGACACGACGACATCGTCCACGGCGTGTTGACGGCGATTCTTTGCGGCGGACACTGTTTGCTTGAAGGCGTCCCCGGACTGGGCAAGACGATGCTGGTGCGAACGCTGGCCGAAGTGCTGGATTTGGACTTCAATCGTGTTCAGTTCACGCCCGACTTGATGCCGGCTGACATTCTGGGCACCAACATGATCGTCGAAGACGAAGACGGTCGGCGGAAATTCGAATTTCAAAAAGGCCCCGTCTTCACTCAGATCTTGTTGGCGGACGAAATCAACCGCGCCACGCCGAAGACTCAGTCGGCGATGCTGGAAACGATGCAGGAAGGCACCGTGACGGCCGGTGGCAAACGATTCGAATTGTCGAAACCGTTTTTTGTCTTGGCGACGCAAAACCCGATTGAACAAGAAGGCACCTACCCGCTTCCCGAAGCCCAACTAGACCGATTCCTTTTTAAGCTGGTCGTTGGTTACAGCAGCCGTGAAGACTTGAACGTGATCGTTGACCGAACCACGCGCGGCGAAAAAATCTCGCTCGAAAAAGTCATGGACGGCGCCGAACTGATCAAGTGGCAAGGAATGGTCCGCAAAGTAATCCTAGCGCCGCATGTTCAAGATTATTTGGTGCGGTTGAATTTGGCGACGCATCCCGACGGCCCTCACAGCGTCGATGCGACCAACAACTATGTGCGCTGGGGTGCAAGCCCGCGGGGTGCCCAGACATTGGCGCTAGCGGCGAAAGTACGTGCGCTGTTGGACGGACGATTCAATGTTTCATTCGAAGACGTTCGCCGCGTCTTCTTGCCAGCGATGCGACACCGGGTGCTGTTGAACTTCGAAGCTCAAGTCGAAGGCATCGCCCCCGACACGGTGCTGCTGGACATCTTGGAAAAGGTCCCCGAAAAAGCCGACTGATCATGACCGACGACAATCCCTACCGCCCGGTGGCGGACACGCGGATGACGGAAACGCCAGATGACTCGATTGTCATCCCGCCGATTCCTCATCAGCGGCCTGTTTGGCTGGGAACGTTGTTGGGGTTTGCGATCGGAGCCGCGATTCCGGTCGGCATGGGCGTTTACAGCATCGCCCAATCGTCAGCATATGAAGCAACCTTGCCACCCGGATCGGCGACCTGCGGCATGCCAATGCTTGGCGCGATGTTCATGATCTTCTTCGGCGGTCCCTGTGGTGGATTGGTTGGCGGGCTGGTTGGCGCGGTGGTTTCCTGCTGCATCCCGAGTCGCCGATGAACTTGTTTTTTCTGTGCGTTTTCGTGACGCTTGTTCCGGCCAGCATGTTGGCGATAATCACGTGCCTTGCTGTTGGGCTGTCGCTAGGGCCATCGCGGATCGCCGTTCGATTGCCGATCTTTTTGATGGGATCCGCGATTTTCGCGAGTTTGATTTGTCTGTTCGAATCGAATTCCGCGTCTTGGCCGTTGGCGATCGCAACGGTCGTTTTGGGGTTTCTGGCGGTTGGGATGCGGGACAGATTCATCGCGGTGGTCGCAGTGGTTTGCGGATTACCACTGATTTTGTTTACCGCCATGCAGATCGTTTCGGGCGACTTCCAGACTCGTTCGTTCACCGCGACCATGTTGGCGTCCGACATTTTGGCGGTGATGTTTGCAACTTTGCGAATCGCCGGTTACCGATTGACTCGGTTGGCCGACCAAGTGCCGGCGACCGACTTGCATTTGGCAACCGGCACGCATCTGCACCAGTGGATTGACGAACTCGACCGCTCGGGTGCATTGCCTGGCAACCATGCCGAAACCATGTCACGGCTAAACCATCGCGGGCTGACCAGTCACTGGCAAAAGATCATTGCCAAGGCTTACGAGCGATCCCGAGGGCGAATCTCGATCGAACGCACGCTCGATGGACGCCAACTGTTTGTTGACCCTGATGGGCTGGCCAGTTTTTTTCGACGATCGTTCGATCAACTTCGCCATCGCTTTACCGTTTGGCAGATGATGGTTTGGTCCTTGTGCGCCGCGATCGTGTTTGGAATCGGGCGCCAATTGCCGCCCCTGGATGTGCCGACCGAGGCCGTTGCGATTGCCGTTCCGACGGCGGTGGTGATCACCGTCATCGCAGTCGCCTGCATGCACGGGATTTTGTCCCCTCGACTTGGTCGAGCGACCGCCAAGCACCACCTGTTGGTCGTTGCCGTTTCGATCTTGGTGTTTCCGAAAATTGTAGGACTGTTTCCGGGTGATCCGCGTTTCTTTGCCTTGATGGCGTGGCTGATCACATCGATGTCGTTATGGTTCGCACTGGCATGCGTAATCGCTCGCGAGCAGGGTCTGTCGCTCGTGCGTACATCGCCCGAACGAAGCATGGCCCCCCGGACGACGGGCACAGAAAACGACGGCAAAAATCGGGGAAAGATGAATTTTCGGCATTTGCCTAAGGCCCCCGCTTCGCATATCATCACAACCGTCACAGCCAAGGAAATTGAGGCTGAAACACCTACCCCTTAAAGGTAGCAGCGATCATCCATGCAAGGCATGTTCGCTGGTTTAATGTGCCGTCGTTTGTACGAAATTGTTCGTAAACGGCTCTCTTTTCAAGCGAAGGATCGAATCCGTGAAGTTCCCATTCGCACGGCAGACGCGAGCCGCCGAGCCACGATTGCGTTCTAGCAAACATCGATCGGAACTTAAAAGCCTGATTGTCGAGCAACTTGAAGCTCCACTTCCGACGAAGAAAGCCCCCACTCACACGCGTCCGCCGATGCAACGAGTGGACGCCGAACAACCATCCACTTCGCCAAGCTTAAACCCTCGCATTTCTCAGGCGTCCGTTTCACCTGCCCCCTGCGTCTCGCAAACGTCAGGAACGCTGGTCTCGCATGCATCAGGGACACGGTCGGCAACTTCGGCGATCCCCGTCCGCCGCATTCACCAAGCGACCGACGTCGCGTCTGACGAATCGAATGCGTTGGTTTTAGATGCACCCAAAGTGAAAACAAAAGTCGTCGTCGCAGCGATCGACAAGTCACCGAATCGTGATCGCCAATCGGCTGTTTTTCCGTTTGTCGCATTTGCAATCGCGGGTAAGATCACCGGCGCGACAATGGAATCCGCCACTGAGTTTACGCTTAGCGATTCGACGCGAAACGAAGTCTTGGTGCGACACCCGTGGTCGGCCGTGGCTGATATCAGTTGCTCTCTGCCATCCGAGATCGACGTGACGAGTTCACGTTTGGTCAGTGGATTCCAATTGACCACGAATGGTGCGGCGACTTGGTCCGCCGTCACTTGCTCGGCCGCGACACCGAAAGGCGGCGACGGCCTTGCTAGCAATGACGAGTTCTTCGCCACCGGTGGTCAATCCCTTGATCACACTCTGGCGTTATTGTCGCAACAACTTTCGCATACGCTCGTCCCCACCAGTTCACGATTCGCGGCGCTTGGCCGGCGTTATTTGATTTTGCCCAATCGATTCTCTTCGCGACCGCTGCGAAATTTCTTTGGCCGGATCACGGCAACGTCATCTCGTGTCTCGATGGACCAAATTCAAAAGGTTCGCGCGGCCCACGCTTCGATAGCTAAACAGTCGGCGGCTAAACAGTCGGCGGCCAAGCAGCCGGCGACAGAGCATTCCACCGCCAAACAGTCGCCAGCGCCGAAATCCTTGCTGCGGATTTTTAACGGTGAAGCCACCGATCCGATCCGCCGGCCAACCTGCGAGGCATCGGTTGCGAACCTTCGAATCACCGACATTGACGAATGCCAAACCGCAGACGGTGGTTCGGTCGAATACGTCGAACTTGAAAACTTCGGTACTCAAACCATTTCGTTGGCTGGCGTTGCGTTGGTCGATGCGGTGAACTTTCGATTCGACAGCGGGAAAATTGATCAACTCGAACCAGGTGAATTTGTTTGGGTTGTCCGAGACGAAAGCGAAATGGCGTCTTCCGACGGACATGATCTTCCGGTTGCAGGACAATTCGAAGCCGCGAAAACGGCTAACGATCACGCCACCGTCACGGTGCTTGCAGCCGACGGTTCGATCATCCAGTCCTACGTTCGCAATCCGAACGACGGCACATGGCACTTGCCCCAAGTGGCGACCGAATCCTCGGTCTCGTTGCACCGAGTCTCGAAAAACGCCGACGCCCTGGCTGCGACGGAATCGTCCAGTGCAACGGCTTCGAATGGTGCAACGGCTTCAAATAGTGCCACGGCAACACCGTCGAACCGAACTGATACGATCGAGCAACTCGCGGCTGGCGGGACGGCCCAGGTTATCCGCCGCGGAGTCTCGTACGCGAACGCTCCGTCGTCACTTGGTCCGATCGCCATCGCGGCAAACGTCACCGGACTGCTGCCAGGCGAAAAAGCGACCTCGGCAAACTACACCAATTACTTGCGAGGCCTGACGCAAGTCTTCATCGACGTCGATGGGCTGCCGTCGACGCAGCTAAGCGAAGATGATTTTGGATTCAAAGTTGGTAACTGCGAAGACCTGTCGACTTGGCACGGCGCACCTTCAACTTCGGCGATCGACGTGGCCACCGGTGCTGGCGAAAAAGGTTCGTCGCGAGTCGCCATCACTTGGGCGGACCACGCCATCCAGAACCAGTGGCTGCAAGTCACGATGCTGGCATCCGAAGCAACCGGATTGGCGATGGACGACGTTTTTTACGTTGGCCACCAATCGGTGCGTTCCCAGGAAAGCCGAACGACCGCAAAACGCTCGACTGTTCCGAGTCCCACTAACCGGTTGCCAGCTTCGCCCCCAGCCGCTGACGAACCCTATGACGTTCACGGCGAAGCGCTGCGAATGATCTTGGCACCGCTGGCAGACGAGGGCACGCCCCACCAATCGAAGAGCCAAAAAATTCTGACGTTCAGCCGTCGTGGCCCTCAACAAAACCCCACCGTCGTCGATTCGATCTTCACCGACAAATCCGCCAAAACACGGCTTTCTAGAGCCGAGTGAATCGAGCCGGAACGAATTCGACGAGCCTCGCAAGGGTTACCGGATTCGGCCCCGCCACTCATCCGGTTCCAGGGACACCGCGGTCACGAATGTGCCGCAATTCACGGGCATTTTGTGAGTCACCACAAACACGGCCCACGGCCCCTAGCCGCGACCGTTAGGATGGAGTCTTCTTCGAAAAGACAGATTCCGCGTTTCGTGAAGTTTTGCGGGATCAATCGACGCTTAGCTTGCGTCTAAAGAGACCGGCTGTTGCGCGCAGAATCCGACTGGATTTTGCAACATCAAGCCAGTCCATCCATTCAGATGATTCCCCCGCAATATCGCAACACCATGAAGCTCCGTCGGCACAACGCAAACTGTTCGCGTAAGCATCACCCACGCCGTCTGCGACTTGAATCGCTCGAGCGACGACGAGTGCTGGCGTCGTTTGCCGTCACGACGCCCCTTGATGTCGTCGACACGGATGACTCGTTGATCAGCCTGCGCGAAGCGATCACGATGGCCAACGACACCGTCGGCGTCGACCAAATCTCCTTCGACGCGGCGGTCTTTGCCGCTCCAACGACAATCGAACTTTCGCTCGGGCAGTTGACGATCACGGACGGCGTCGAAATCCAGGGCCCCGGCCAAGACACCCTTACGATCGACGGAATGTCGGCGACTCGAATTTTCGAGATCGCTACGGCTCCGTCGGAAGACCGTGCAGTCACGATTTCGGATCTGACGATGACAGCCGGACGCACGATCGGCTTCAACGAAGGCGGCGGTGCAATTCGGCAGTTCTCCGCGACCACGCTGACTCTGGATTCCGTTGCCATCACGAACAGCCAAACGTTCGGTGGTAACGCGGGCGGCGGTGCGATCGCATCGGCGGGAACCCTTGTCGTCGAGAACAGCTTGATCGCCGGTAACGCGACCGCCAGCGACAACTCGCCCGGCGGCGCGATCGCGGGCACAAGCACCGTGACCATCCGAAACAGCCATTTGATGGGGAATTTCACCGAAGGCGTGGGATCGCGAGGCGGTGCCGTCTCATCAACGGCCAGCCTTACGATTGAAAACAGTAGCCTGAGCCACAATAGTACCGCGGGCCAAGATGCTAACGGTGGTGCCGTCGGAGCCAACAGCCGGATCTCGATCCAATCAAGCAGCTTCACCGCCAACGAGACCCGCGCCGCCGACGCCGATGGTGGTGCAATCGCCGTCTTTCAGGCAAGTGAAGCGTTCGGTGGCAGCCTGACGGTTACCGATACGGAAATCGACAGCAACCAGACGCTCAACACCGGTGCTCGTGGTGGCGGAATCTATGGCGATGCATCCGACATTACCGTCGCAAACTCATCGATCACACGCAACGAAACCACTGGTGACGGTTCGAACGGCGGCGGCATCTGGCTGACCCGGTCCGACTTGACGATCTCGCAAAGTACGGTTTCCGGCAATTCGGCGCTGGCCACGGGATCAATCGGCGGCGGGATCGGAATCGTCGGCGGATCGATGACCGCCAACGGGGTCACCGTGTCCGACAACGAAGCCGAAGGCGAAGCGGGCGGAATCCAATTCGACGCAGACCTGGACACCGCGTCGTTAACCCTGATCAACTCGATCGTCGCCGGAAACCGAGTCACCGCGGCAGCGGGCACCGCGCCCGACCTGCATTTCTTTCAAACGACACCGACTCTTTCGGTTCAGTCCAGCCTGATCGGCAATAACGGTGGCACGCCACTGGTGGCCGCTGCCGTTGCGGATTCCGAAGGCAACCTGATCGGCGGATCGACGCCCACAACTGAATTGGACGCCGGCTTGGATGCACTAACCGTCGTAGGGCAAACTCGCATTCACCCACTTTCCACGGGATCGATTGCGATCGATGCCGGCGACGCTGGGTTATCGACGGACGTTGTATCGGACCAACGTGGCGACGGATTCAGCCGAGTCGCTGGGGCCGCCCAAGACATGGGCGCGATGGAGACCCAAGTTCCGGCGGCAGCCGATTTTGTTGTCACGACGTTAACGGACGAGATCGATTTCGACAACGAAACGACGAGCCTTCGTGAAGCGATCATCATCGCCAACGGCACCCCTGGTACCGACGCGATCTCGTTTGACGAAGTCCTTCGCGAAACCGACGGAACCATCGCGTTCGCCCACGGTTCGCTTCGAATCACTGACTCGGTTTCAATTTCCGGACTCGGTCGCCAGGCCTTGTCGATTGATGCAACCGGACTTTCGCGAGCGATCGAAATCGGCGGCGATGCGGACGTCACCATCGAAGACCTAACCATCACGGGTGGCCGATCAGCGGGCAGCAATCCGACGCTGCCGAACTTTTCCGACGCCGCGACGACCCTGCAAAACGGTGGCGGATTGCGATCCGACACATCGGGCGTGGTTACGCTGCGATCCGTTTCGATCATCGACAACCAAACGCTCGGCAATCATTCCATTGGCGGCGGTATCTGGGCGACATCAGGAACACTGGTGATCGAAGACTCGTTGATCGACAACAATCGTGGTGCTGGAATCGCGGTCGTCAATCAGTCGCTGTCGATGATCGGAAGCTCGGTCGTCCGAAACCTCGGATCTGGTATCGTTGTTGACGCGTCGGGGGCAAGCATCGTCAACTCGACCTTGTCGACCAACACCGGCACGACCGGCGGCGGATTGCAAGTTGTCGGCGACAGCACGATCGCTCTTGTCCAGTCCACCATTTTTGGCAACACAGCCGAAATCGGCGGCGGCGTCTCGCTGGCAGACGAAGTCACCCAGCCGGTCACGATCGACAACACAATCATCGCCGGCAACACTGGGACGGTTTCGCATCCCGACCTGTCGCTACCCTTCATCTCGACCAACGTTGACATTGCGTTCTCGCTCGTTGGCGATAGTTCCGACACCGTACTGACCGAATCACAGACCGCCGACGAAAATGGCAATCTGATCGGCCACGACGCAGCCAACGGCGGCAGCGATGTGATCGACGCGCTGCTCGGACCTCTTGTTGCTTCAGGCGTCGATGCGGCGCTCGTTCACCTACCATCGGCATCAAGCCCAGCAATTGACGCCGGCGACGATGCACGGGCAATCGATTCCAGTGGCGCCGACCTGATCAGCGATGCACGAGGCCTGCCGTTCCAGCGAATTTCCGGCACCGTAGATATGGGTGCGGTCGAATCACAAATTGCGACGCCAATCATTGTTTGGAACGACCCGGCCGACATTCCCGTTGGAACGGCGCTTGGCCAAAACCAGCTCAACGCAACCACGCAATCGCCAGGCACGTTTGCCTACACACCCGTTGAAGGAACCGTCCTTGACCTGGGTGACGACCAAGTCTTGACCGCCGTATTCACACCCGACGACTTGACGGTTTATCAAGAAACAACGGTCACCGTATCCCTAGACGTTGTCGACCTGCTTGATCGCGGCGACGCGCCGGATTCCTACGGCACTCTGATCGCGTCCAACGGTGCCGCCCACCACGCGTCGCCACTGTCGCTCGGTGAATTGTTCGACGGCGATGTTGATGGTCAACCCACGCCTGCCGCCGACGGCGACGGCGCTGATGATGACGGTGTCGTTTTCATGACTCCAATTTTCACCGGCGCTAACGCAACCACGGCAAGCTTATTGGTCACCGTGTCCGCCAACAGCAAACTTGACGCCTGGATCGACTTCGACGCCGACGGAACCTTTGACGATACAACGGAAAGTCTCTTTGGCGCCTCGTCCCTGTCGCTTGTCACAGGCGTGAACGTTGTTCCGTTCTCGGTCCCGTCCGGCGCAACCGCAGGCGATACGTTTGTTCGGTTCCGAATCAGTACCAACGGCGGACTGATGCCCAACGGAATCGCGGCCGACGGAGAGGTCGAAGACTATGCGGTTACGATCTTGGCTGACTCTGTCCCCACTGATGCAGTCGTCAGCGTCACCGGCAGCCAGATTACTCTGGTCCGCGATGGCGATGATCTCGTGGTCAATCGACGCACCGTCGAAGTCTTTCGCGTCGCCAACTCGGCGATCGATCAACTGACCATTTTCGGCGACGAATTCAGCAACGTTTTGACCGTTGACCAAACATCGGGCGACGCTCTTCCGAGCGGTGGACTGATTTTCGAAGGCGGTGACCGCGTCAACACGTTGCGATGGGTCGGCGGGACAGGCACGCTAGATCTGACGCCGACTGGCAATCTAACGCTTCGACAAGTGGACGCGATCGATCTGACCGACACCGATGCCCAATCCGTGTTGGTCGACTCGGCTGCCGCGCGAGAAATGGATCCGGACGGCGGCGGCGTGATCATCACCGGACACGCTCCTGTCGATGGACAGCCCAATGATCAGATCATGTTCGCCGACGGACCACTTTGGCGAATGGGAACTCCCGAGGTCGTCTTCGGGACGGCGTTCCGCAAGATTTCGCTCAGCGACACGTTCATCCAAACCGACTTCGGCAGCGGCTGGCATAACATCGCCAGCCCAAGCGACGTCAATAACAATGGATCAATCACCGCCAACGACGCACTCGTGATCATCAACGAACTGGGCCGACGTACGTATAGCGACCGCATCGGCAGCGCCTTGGTCGACCCGGCAACGGTCGATCCATGGCCTGGTTTCTATTACGACCAAAACGGTGACGGGCTGGCGACTGCGCTCGACGCACTGCGAGTGATCAACCAGCTAGCCCGGCTAACAACACCCGCAGGCGGTTCAGGCGAAGCCGAATCCGCGACGATCATTGGCGAATCAACCAAAGACAAAACCAACGCAACCCTTGACCGATTGATCGCCAACGACGAATTCGTCAGCTCACTGTTCTAGTCCGTCTTTGATGTCGACGTTCGATTTGTTAGTTGTGGTTTGATAGGCAGTGTTGGCAGACAAGTCTTCTAAAAACGAACGAGTCTCTCCGATTGAGGCTGTGCGATTTTCAAGTCCGTATTTGTCAAGCATTAACAATGCCCTAACGTTTTCCTTCCCGCGGGATGGTCGGACGAGGCAGCGAATTTCCAACACAGGGAAACACGGCTTTCTGGGCCAACGGCGCTAGCCGCGGGTGCCGGGACCGGGACCATGACGCCCCCAAGACCCGCGGCTAGCGCCGGCGGCTCAGTTGTAGAATCCGATGTGATGCCCCCCGGCGGGAGAGCAGATTAACGCAACTTGATAATCGAACGTCCGTAGGCGACGGACAGTTCCGCGAGCGGTTTCACACTACTGCTGATATTTTTGCTTGTACTTTTCGAACAGCATCGTGTGGCGACTGGTTAGGTCGACGGAACGACCTTGAATCCAAGCCTTGGTGACATGAGTTTCCGTTTCCAGCACATCGCCGTCACACAGAATCAACGTTGCGTCTTTTCCCACCGTGACGGATCCCACTTGCTGATCCACGCCCAGGATCGTTGCCGCCGACAGCGTGATCGCGCGGATCGCCTCGTCACGTTGCAATCCATACGCGACCGCGTTTGCCGCGTGATAGGGCAAGTTTCGTGCGTTCGATGAACCACCGGGATACCCAGGCCCCTCACCACAGATGGCGAACTTGACCCCAGCTTTTCGCAACCGTTCGGGCAGCGTGTACGGGGCGTCATACGCATCACCGCGACGCAGCGGCAATCGGTACGTTCCCGCGATGATCACGGGAACATCAAACCGATTCAACAGATCAGCACACTCAGCCGCATCATAGCCACCATAGATCACCAACCGAATCTTGCGACCGACCGCATAAGCAACCGCAGACTCGATCGTGGACTGACGATTGGCTTCGACAAACATCGGTCGCTCGCCGTTGATCACTGGCAGCAACGATTCCAATCTTAAATCAGTCGCGACGGCGATCGTGCCCGCATCGCGTGCCGCGCCATAACGCGTCGCCTCGTCAAACCAATCGTCCAACTCGGCAAGCTTTTCGTCTCGCTTTTCAGCAACCTTGTTGGCGTCTTTATCACTCGACTGCAGCGATTCCCAGTTCACGCTTAAGCCGGCCGGTGCCCGTAAGTTCATTTCACTTGTCATCCAACCGTCCAACTGCATGACCGAAGTTTGACCGCGAACGAAGCTGCCGCCGGGCGAAACGTGAGCAAGCAGCACACCACCAGCCCGCGCGACCGGAATCAATTCGCTGCCGGGATTCACTGCAACCCACGATCGCACGTTGGGATTGCGATCCCCGCGTTCGCGGCTGTCGACCGATTCACCGACCGACAGTATTTCTCGCAGCCCCAAGTCCGTCATCGACTCGATCAGTCCGGGGTAAACGTGCTTGCCCGTTCCATCAACGACAACGCTGTTGTTAGGTGCGTCAACCTTTTTGCCAACCGCAATGATTCTGCCATCGTCAAATAGCACGGATCCTTTCGCAATCGTCGGCTCATCAACACGGTGAATCGTCGCGTCTTGGATCAGGATTGGCTGCGTTTGCTTGGCACCTGGAACTTGATCGCTAGCGACAAGCAAATTCGTTAGTGCCCCCACCGCAAAGGTGAGCGAGGCCATCATTGGAATCATTCGTTTCATTGGTTGTTTCCTCGATCTTGTCCAGCATTGCAGAAGACGTCGAACCGAAACCATCGATCTTCTTCATCCGGTTCCTGGTCTTTGTTTTCGTCGATCTTCTCGTCGCTTGCTTCTTTTTCGTTCTTGTCGCTGACATCCTTGGACGTCGCCAAGCGAATCAGTTCTGTCAGCATCTTCTGATCGCGTTCCCGCATTTTTTTGTCGGTATCAATCGAAAAGTACTGGCGTCCGTCGATCCAAGTCTGTTCGCAGCGCGTTGTGGTCGATAGAGGACGCCCGCTCCAGATGACCAAGTCAGCGTCTTTACCGACTTCGATTGAACCCACACGATCATCGATCCTGAGTTGTTTGGCGGGATTGAGCGTCACAAACTTCAACGCCTCTTGTTCGGGAACGCCGCCGTACTTCGTCGCCTTAGCGGCTTCGGTATTCAAGTGCCGAGCCAGTTCAGCGTCGTCACTGTTGAACGACACCGTCACGCCAGCGTTGTGCAGCAGAACGCCGTTGTAGGGAATCGCGTCGAAGACTTCGAACTTGTAAGCCCACCAATCCGCGAACGACGACGCCATCGCACCGTGCGACGCGATTCGATCAGCGACTTTGTAGCCTTCCAAGATGTGCTGCAGCGTTCCGATTTGAACATTGAACTCTTCCAGCACATCCAAGGTCGCAACGATTTCGTCTTGCCGATAGCTATGACAGTGAACCCAGCGATCACCCTGTTGAATTTCCACGAGCGCGTCCAACTGCAAGTCACGGCGTGGTGGCAAGGATGATCGGTCACCTGCCTCCCACGCTTTCCAAGCCGCATCATATTGCCGTGCGGCCAAGAATTGATCTCGCAAGATCTGCTCGACGCCCATGCGTGTATTGGGATAACGACTTTCGGTTCGCTTGACGTTCTCGCCAAGTGCAAACTTGATTCCCGCTGGCGCCCCCGAAAATTTCATCCTTGACATCGTTTCGCCCCAACGAAATTTAATCGTTTGGCTTTGACCGCCGATTGGATTGGCCGATCCGTGCAGCACGTTCGCGGTCGTAACGCCGCCAGCGAGTTGTCGGTAGATGGAAATGTCGCTGTTATCAATGAAGTCACCTATCCGCACTTCGGCAGTGATGTCTTGTCCGGATTCATTGATACCGCCGTCGGTAGCAGCGTGCGAATGACAATCGATCAACCCCGGCGTGATGTGCTTGCCCTTAGCGTCGACAATGTGAGCCCCCGCCGGAGCTTTCAAGTCGGTTCCCACGTCGACGATCTTGCCGTCTTTCACCAAAACATCGCCGCGTTCAAGCTTGCCCAGTGGGCCACACGTCCAAACGGTCGCATCACGAAACAAGACCAAGCCATGCAGCGCCGGTGGTTCGGAAAGTCCAAACGCGCCAAGTGGATACCTCACTGCAATCGATTCAGTGCTGGCCTTTGGCGGGTCGCCTGAATCGTCACTGTCTTCGTGTTCGCTGGGTTCTTTGTCCTTCTCGTCCTCGCCCTCCTTCTCCTTTTCCTTCTCTACTTTGACAATGCGTTTCAATTTCAGGTTGCGGCTGACACCGTCGGGGCCAACCAGCGTCGCAAAGATAGCGGGTTCTTTCGAATCGCTCTCGGCGGGCTCGATCGTGACAAGCGTCAACCGCGACAGTCCGTCGATGAAACGCGAACCGAGATCGTCCTTGAACGATGCCAACTCCACCGATGCTGAAAATCGCTCTCGTTGGCGAATCAGATTGGCAAGTTCGATTTCCACCGACTTGGGTTCTTCTTCGTCGTCGTCTTTCTTTTTGTCGCTTTCGTCATCAACCTCAACTCGCAACTTCGCCGCCAGCCCCTTGCCTTTTTTACGAACAACGAGCGTTGCTGGAACCGAACCCTCTTTGGCGGGCAGGTTCAGTTGCCACTGACCGATCAGCGAGTCGTCTGGTTGCGATGATTCGCTATCGACCGGAAACCTTTGTCCGGCGACCCAGGTATCCATCACCTTTGTTTTTTCGCCAAACAGATCGCCGTCGGTGACAACGAGGTTCGCCAGCATTCCAGCGCGAACGCGACCAACTTGATCTTCGATGCCTAGCAACCGCGCGGGCGTCGTCGTCATCGATGCGTGAGCGACTGCCGAATTCAAGCCACGCGCCACTGCAACGCGTACGTTTTTCAAGAATTGCCCCGGATCGTCCAAACCATCCGTCGTCAAACAAAACTCCACACCAGCGTCATTCAACTTGGCAGGGTTTTCAGGTGCCAGTCGCCAGTGCATCCAATCGACCAACGGAGTTTCGCGAATCGATTCAGCAGTTGCCACGCTTGGCGTGTCGGGAAAGTCAACGGGCACCAACACGGTCGACACACGGTTTGCGATTTCATCGATCGCACGGTATTCGCGTCCACTGCCGCGGACGATCAGCGAAACCGAAAACTCGTCGCAAACATCCGCCGCGCGGATCGCCATACGCTCATTGGCCGCGTCAATCACTAACGGTTGTGATTCGAAAACTCTCGCGAGTGCTTCCAAAGCCACGTTGTGCTCGGGACGTGGCAAGTCGTCACGAAGTCCATACGCATGAACCGCATCACGATACCAAATCGTGTCGTAAAGCGATTGCCGAAACAGTGCGGTTGCGCCCATCGGTGAATTGGGATTTCGACCACGATTCGATCCACGCGGAACCGTCAACGTCGCGTGTTGGAACACGTGATCGCGAAGCAATCGCTGAGGACCTTTGGGATCGACCATCAAGACGACGCAACTGGTCCCTTTGATGATTCCGTCTTTCGGGGCCAAAAGTTGTGCGGTGATGCCTTGATCCCGATGCTTCTTCAAATCATTGGCCGCCAAAGTGGACGCCGACGCCGCTTGATCTTGGGGCGTGACATTCGCGTTCCAGTACCCAGCCGGATCGTCACCACCGTGTCGCGGCAGTTCAACATCATGCATCGCATCGATCAGCCCTGCATAAACGCGCTGGCCGGTGATGTCGATGATTTGCGTGCCCGGTGATGGGTCAATCGCGGCGGCGACACGAACGATCACGTTGCCCTGGATCAGAACATCCATCCTGGCGGGATCCTGGCCGGGCTCGCTAACGACGTCACCGCCGCGCAGCAAAATCGGCGATGCATCGGCTGAACGAAGGCCAACCACAGGACTCGTCGACGTTGATTGCTGAGCGGCCACGTTTGGCGACATCAGCACGGTGCCGATGAAGGCACTGAACAATGCAAAAACCAGAAAACGCTTCATTTGAAAACTCGACCCGAACCTTGGCAAAACCAGTGACCGCCTTAGGATAGTCGAATCGCGTCGAAACGCAGGCGTCTTAACCGGTCCAGACGTCCGAAGACGCCAAAATAGAACAGACGGGTCCACGGATGCCGCCGTTGATGATCCGGTCGCCGATTTGATTCGCGAACCACACGCCCGTATCGGTCCCCATCAACAGCACTTCGTCGGCGCTGGCGACACGATCGGGTGATAGCCGCTGCCGTCGCCACGGAATCTCGCACCGCGTAGCAATTCGCTCGACGACCGATTGAGTGACCCCACCTAGAACTTGTTCCGACGGCGGCGATGTGATGATTCCCGATTCGACGATCGCAAAATTCGCGATACTCGATTCGGTTACCGAACCGTCGTCATCAACCAGCATTCCCATCGCGTCGCTAGCGAACTGCCGAGCAATATTGTCGGCTCGAAAATAGTGCAGCCGACATCGGACTTTGATTGACCGCGACCACACGTCCACGTGGGGTTGGCGAACATCGGTGATCACGACGGGCTGACCCAATGTTTGACGTCGATGGACGGTCGTCATATCAAGCGGGTTCAGATGGATCCCCAACGTGACATCCAGACCACCACTGATGCCGGGCGTCGCGAACATCGTGACGCCGAATTCTTTGTGCTTGTCGATCCAAACGCCATTACGACGTTGCAACTCGTCAATCAATGAACGAATCCCGTCCGGCGCGATGCCTAGCTTCAAACCAAGATAGTCGAGCGAATCCTGCCACCGTTTTAAGTGCGCATCGACTTCGAATAAGTCACCGCCATAGGTGCGCAAGCGTTCCACAACCGTGACGCCTTGCCGAAATCCGGTGTCATCGACCGAAATTCGCATTTGATCATGATGTACCCAACAACCGGAAAGGTATCCGATGCGATGGCCCGGCTGATCGTTCATAAAAGTACAACTGAGGTCATCAAAGATTTACATTCCGACGAATGAAACTTCATCGTTGTTTAGTAATTCAGCCATTCCCCGCCCAGCGCGGCACGGTGCTTGATAGTAGTCTAGTTCGACATGCTGGGATCCTACAAACGGTGCACAGTCTTTAGACACTACCTGCAGTTTTGAACCGTCATAACGAGGTGCGAACGAACGAGGGCCCGAATAACCGAGGGCCAACTGGCCCCGAACTCGATCAATCAACCAGTATCGTTTCAGCACAGCGTCGCGTTGGTTGTAAAACAATGTCAAATTTTGCAGGTTCTTTGTCGCCAACTGATGATAGCCATTTTGGTTCATCCAATTACTTGCGATTGCCGGTGCAACCAAACCCGCTTCGATTGGCATGCCCACGACCGGCGGGCCAGACAACGACCGTCCGCCTAGCGAACCGCCGGCGAGTGCGTGCAGCGATCCCGTCACAATCCGTCCACCAAAACTGTATCCAAGTAATGTGGTCGGCGTGGCGAATTCAGCGTGTTTCCGTAGAACCGACGCGAGATACAGTCCCTGGGCGTCGGTTCGATCCGCTTTCAAGCGAGCATCCCTTGCCAAGATACCAACTTGTTCGCTGGGCCAACTGTAAACGACCCAATCAAGCGGAACCGGTTCGCGAAACGGCAGAATCTTTCGATAGACGGCCAAACCTCGATCAATCGCATCACACTTTGTGTCAATCCGATTGCCGTGAACATAGATAACTGTCCGCCGCCCTTCGGGTCTTGTCATTAGATATTCGTCCATCGATGACTCGGCCGTATTTCCGCAGACATCCAATTTCTGAACATCAAAGTTGGGCGTATCAACATCCGCACAGCACACGTCGCTGCTAATGCGGCGTGAATCGAACAACCACAAGCGATCCATTGAACCGACTGCGGTAGACCTGGCATGCGATGCCCCAACCGCTGTGCAACCATCGTCGCCGTTGGATTTGGTCGCCACTGACACCGCCCCAGCGATCGACAAACCACATATCAAAAAGAAACTATTTCTAAATATTTTAAAAGCGGTAGGCATTATGTCAGCTTGGGAAGGAATTCTAGCGTGATGTTGCACTCTGTCATCAAAATGTTGCTCAAAAATAACGATGTTGCGTTTGCACAACACGTCCTACGTCGTATTTTTGTCTGGTCTCGCATCCGAGATCACCGAATACGCTCTCTATGCATGTCAAGGAAACTATGATGAATAGTCGGATTGCTTCGATTATGACAGCAGCGACTCTGGTCGTTCTAACCACAGGCTGTTCCGGGACCAGAAACTTTTTGTTTGGTCGTGGTGCGCGATGTGGACTTTGCACAAAACTGGGTAGCTGTCTGCCTACACCCAACTTTGGAAACATGATGCCGTCGCCATGCGCATCTGGCACGTGTGGATTGGCACCAACGGTGTCACCGTCTTACGCGCCTCCATTCGCGCCGACCTATCAAGCTCCCCAAGGCGTCGTCGCTGCACCATCGTGCGGTTGTCAACAATACGCTGACAACTCGTACCCATCGGACGTCTATTCCAGTGGCACGTGTGGATGTGGCAATACCATCGGCGACTACAACTCGAATAGCTACGGCCCAAGCAACTACGCCCCAAGCGTTTCGGATCCCTACCTCTCGTCGGGCCAAGTCTACGACGGCGGCTCGATTCCTTACGAAGGCCAAGTCATGGGTGACTCGGGTTACTCGCTTGGGACTCCTGTGGAATCCTACCCTTCGTCACCAATCCCAACGGGTCAGTGGAATGCGAGAAAAGTTGACACGGACGGCAACAAGATCCTCTGGGAAGAACCATTGCCATCGGGTGCAAACGCTCAGTAATTGATGGTTCCGCGAAATACTAAAGCTACTAAACTAAACGATCACCAAGCCGTTTGAACGACAAACTTGATGGTCGACAACGCAGATATAATTTGACAGACAGAGCGACGGTCGGAGCAGAGCTGCTTTCTTAGCATGCCTTTGCTCCGACCGTTTCGGTTTTCCCATTGAAAGATCTCGGTTGTGAACATCGCCAACGATCAAACTATCAGTCTATCCCGTCGCCAATGGTTGCGAGGCGCGTCGGCCGTTGCCGCGTCCGCATGTTTATCGCGACCAGCCGTGGCTCAAGATGCTGTGGACGCGACGGGTTCCGAAACGACGGACGCGACCAACGACAAGCGACTGGTCTATGACTCTCCGCAAACACAGAACTGGAAGATCGGCTTGATCCTGAACACGCCGGTCACTTGCACCAACGTGCTGGCCACCTACGTCGTGCCGATGGACTGGCCCGAACAAACGGTGACGCTGGTCAACCAGACGATCGACCGCGGCGTTACGGGTTGGAAGTCACGCGACCTGCCGGGCGGTGCTCGCCAAGTCGTCGTACAAATGGCGCGAGTAACCGCAGGCTCGACGGTCGAAGCCACCTTTGAGTTTGCTGTTGAGCGGTCGCGAATTCTGCCATCGGAAAACACCAGCGACTTGGTGCTTCCCAAACGCGTGCCGCGCGAACTGCGAAACTACATGGGCAACAGCCCTAACATCGACGCCAGCCATGGCCGGATCAGGGCAGTTGCGCGTGAACTTAAAGAGAAAGACGCCGAGAACGATTGGCAACGTATCGAACAAATCTATGACTACGTGCGTGACAACGTCGAGTACGTCGAAGGCCCGATCCGCAATGCCTCGGACGCCCTGAAAGATGGAAAAGGTGATTGCGAAGACATGACCAGCCTGTTTGTCGCGTTGTGCCGAAACAACGGCATCCCGGCGCGGATGGTTTGGATTCCCGATCACTGTTATCCCGAGTTCTATCTCGAAACACCCGAAGTCGACGGCAAGGACGGCGAAGGGATCTGGTTTCCGTGCCAAGCGGCCGGGACACGCCAATTTGGACGCATGGACGAGCATCGACCCGTTCTGCAAAAAGGCGATCGCTTCAAGGTCCCTGAATCGAACACCCCGCAGCGGTACGTCAGCGAATACTTCCAGTGCGACCGATTCGGCAAGAGCAGCCCACGACCGAAATTCATCCGCGACCTGATCGACGTCTAGGGATCGCACGGAAATCAGTTCAGGACATCGCTTTGCCTCTGGAAGAGTCGGATGCGGTAGCGAGTTTCTAAACCAGAAAACACCGCTTTCTGAGCCGACGGCGCTAGCCGCGGGTATCGG
>JBAUHR010000441.1:0-9831 GCA_049680385.1 Rubripirellula sp.
CGGTACCCGCGGCTAGCGCCGTCGGCTCAGGAAGCCATGTTTCCCTGACCCGGCAACCCGCGGCCACCCTCTCTGGTTGACAGATAGCGACTTACAAACCGCACGACTTTTTGTTTTGACGATAGAAGCTGCGGCCGGAAGCCTAGCCGCCGCCGACCAGCGTGACGACTTCGACGTCGTCGCCGGCGCTCACTGTGGTGGCGGCGTAATCTTCGCGCGGCACGACGTCGCCGTTGACTTCGACCGCCAAATAATTTGGCGGCACGTCGACGGTTTCGAGCAATTGCTTGACCGACATCGACGTTTGAATTTCGACGGCTGTGCCGTTAACCGTGATGGAAATCAACTCAGTCGTTCGCTTCGTCAAAGGCTGCGTCAAACGCTCGGTTGGATGGCGAGAAGTCCAGCTTCTTGGTGAACTCGCAGGCTTCGCGAGCACCGAAGGTTCGTTCCATGCCACAGTCTTCCCACTCGATCGACAACGGGCCTTCGTAGCCGATGTCGTTGAGGGCGCGGATGATTTCTTCGAAGTTGACGCCACCACGGCCTGGGCTGCGGAAGTCCCAGCCGCGACGGTAATCGCCAAAGTTCAAGTGGCTGGCCAGGATGCCGCTGCTGCCATCGAGTTTGACGATTGCATCCTTGATGTGGACGTGATAGATGCGATCGGCGAACGTACGAATGAACTGAACCGGATCAATGCCCTGCCAGATCAAGTGGCTGGGGTCAAAGTTGAAACCGAATTCGGCCCGATGATCCAGAGCTTCGAGGGCTCGTTGTGCGGTGTAGATATCGAATGCGATTTCAGTCGGGTGAACTTCTAATGCGTACCGAACGCCGCATTCGCCAAACACATCTAGGATTGGATTGAATCGTTCGGCCAGCAAGTCAAAGCCATCGTCGACCATCGACGGTGGGACCGGCGGGAACGAATACAGCAGGTGCCAAATGCTGCTGCCGGTGAAGCCGTTGACGACATCAACGCCAAATTTCTGGGCCGCACGAGCGGTGTTTTTCAGTTCTTCGATTGCCCGCTCGTTGACACCGGCCGGATCCCCATCGCCCCAAACATAGGGCGGCAAAATCGCTTTGTGCCGTTGGTCGATGTTGTCTAGAACGGCTTGGCCGACCAAGTGCGCGCTGATCGCATGGCACTGCAGCCCGGCGTCATCAAGCAGTTTGCGATGATTGTCGCAGTAATCGTCTTCGGCCAGCGCCCGGTCGACTTCGAAGTGGTCACCCCAACATGCCAGTTCAATTCCGTCGTAACCAAAGCCAGCGGTCATGCGGGCCATTTCTTCGATCGGCAGGTCAGCCCATTGGCCGGTGAAAAGAGTGACGGGACGAGGCATCGAGGTCTCCGAGGAAAAGCCATGGCGGGTAGTGAGGAGATCTCTGAGAATGAGTCAGCGATCTCGAGGGCCGCTATTTTGGCTTTCCGCGGGACATCATGCAACGACCCGGACAAAATGAGGGGCTGGCCCGCGTTTTGGTCGGGAATTGGGACGTTTGTCGGTACGCATCACTCGGGGGGATTTCATGCCCCGAATTTCACGAATCACGAGTCTTCAGTTCGTGAAAATTCGGGAGAGTGGAAATTCGCGAGGTTCGTGGCTTGATCTCCTCGTCATCTTCTCGTCGACACCATTGGTGCGGTGGTCATCCAGCGGTGTCATCCAGTCTGGACGAAACCCAATCCGACCAGGGGCACTCGCCAAATGCGATTCGGCGGGCCTGGGATTGAAGTTCGGCACGAAGCCGGTCGGCTGCGCGTTTCTGTTCGGCTAGTTCGGTGACGGCATCCTGCTGGACCATCCGAAACGTGCGTTCACGGTGGTCTTGCACCGACGCACGTACGTTCAACTGGGCTTCGCGGGCGTCCAGATCGGCCGCCCAAGCTTGCAAGCGGTCGATCAGGTCGGTCGCCTGCAGTTTTAGCCAATCTTGATTCGAATCAGACGGGTCGAATTCGGTTGACGGCAGGCCTGGGGAGTCCGATTGAGCCAGTCTAGGGTGATGGGGCCGGTCAACGCGAAAGGTCCGTCCCGGTGGGGAAGCGTCTGATTTTTCGCCATAGGAAGTCGGATTTTCCGTCGCGTTTCCTACCGGCGCAGCCAACCGCCGACGCGGTCGCGATGGCGAGGACGTTCCGGGCGAGGCCGGATCGATACGATACGAAGGTTGGCTGGACATTTTGCATGGGGGGGCAGATCACGGGCGCCGAAACGTCAATGACCGCCAAATTCAACCGAAAAATCGAGACTTCTGCTAATCGTTCCATCGACCAGCAGTCTCGGGGCACTGCATGGAAGTCGCGACCTGGCTAGGATTGAGGGCGAGAACGAGCACGTTTGCAGCGAGGGCACGGCTTTTGCGGGCTGCATTTGCGTCTGAACGTGACAGTTTTCCCGACCTCTCCCTTTCCTACGGATTCCAAGTGATGCGATCGCATTCTCTTTCCCTGGCCCCACTGTTTATGTCACCCGTAAAGATGTCCGCCATTTTGTTGGCTGGCGCGTGGATGGGATCGGTGGGCGTCGCCACCGCGCCGGCACAGGAGGCTTCGGCCGTTGCTGCAGAAAAATCAACTCGTTCGGAAATTGAATCCGCAGCCAACCGAGGCATCGAGTTCTTGAAGGCGCGTGGCCAAGCGGATGACGGATCGTTTAGCGGCGAGACTGGTGCGGCGGTGACGGCGCTTTGTGTCCGCGCGATTCTTGAGCACCGTCCAACCGCGATCAACGATCCCGCGGTCAAGAAAGCGATTACCTACATCGAGAGTAAGTTCCAAAGCGATGGTGGCATCTACAACACCGGTTCGCTCTGGAAAAACTATGAAACGTCGGTTGCCGTGATGGCACTGATGAAAGCGAACCAGGATGGCAAGTACGACAGCACGCTGAAGAAAGCGGAACTGTTCTTAAAAGACATCCAGTGGGACGAAGGCGAAGGCGTCAAGCCATCCGATACCGCGTACGGTGGCGCGGGTTACGGCAGCCATTCGCGTCCGGACTTGTCCAACACATCGTTCTTGGTCGAGGCGTTGCATGAACTGGGCAACGATGCCGATGACGAAGCAATCCAAAAGGCGTTGAAGTTTGTCATCCGAACGCAAAACTTGGCCGGTCATGGCAACGACACCGAACACGCAGACGACGTCGGTGATGGTGGCTTTTATTACACGCCGGCCGCGGGTGGCGAAAGCCAAGCCGGTGAAGACGACGGCGGTGGGCTGCGAAGCTATGCCTCGATGACGTATGCCGGACTGAAAAGCATGATTTATGCGGGGCTGTCCAAGGATGATCCGCGAGTGGTTGCGGCCATCGGCTTTATTGGCAAGAACTATTCGCTGGAATCTAACCCAGGCATGGGGGCCGCCGGTCTGTTCTACTACTACCACACGTTCGGCAAGGCACTGCAAGCGGCAAGCATCACCACGATCGATGACGCGTCGGGCACGCCACATGTGTGGCGAGACGAGTTGGTTCGAACATTGGTATCCGAACAACAAGCCGACGGTTCGTGGGTCAACGGAGAAAACGATCGCTGGATGGAAGGCGATCGAAACTTGGTGACCGCGTACGCACTGTTAGCACTTGCTTATGCCGCCGAGTAACCAAAGGCCGTGACATGACGTGTCATGGGCAACCAATCTAAACGCAGACGGGAATAAGCGGATGAACCGAAGCTCGATGAAATTATCAGTCGTCGTTGTGGCCACGTTGGCAGCCCTGTTGATGGGCTCAGCAAATCAGGCTCGCGGCGAGGATGCTGTGTCCGAAGTCGATGGCGCCTGGGTGACATCGATGGACCGGGTCGGTGATAGCGAAAAATTTGTCGCTTCCACCGCTAGCGGACTGCTGCTGCGTCCGGCTGATGTGGTTTCGTTCGAAGCATCAAACCCGACCGTTCTAACAACGCTCTATTCGCATCCTGCTGCGGTTTGGCGAGTCGTTGCGACCGACGATGGGCGAACCGTCGCCAGCGTCGATTATCGCGGCAACTTGATGACGTTCAATACCGAAGGTGGCGAAGCGAAGACGTTTGAAAAAGCGTTCGAGCGATGGTGCCAAGCGTTCGTATTGACGCCTGACCAGAAATCCGTGATCGCCGGCAATGAAGGTGGCAAAGTTTTTGTCTGGAACTTGGCCGATGCGAAAGTCGCAAAATCGGTTGAACTTGATGGTCATGCCGTTACCGGATTAGCGGTATCGCTGGACGGTTCGATGGTTGCCGCGTGCGATGGCGGCGGTCATGTGCACTTGCTGAAATTGCCTGAGCTTGAAGCGGCTGGGAAAATCGAGTTTGGTACCGAACCGGCATGGTGCGTTGCAATGATTGACCACGGCAAGAAATTGGTCGTTGGCAGTGGCGATCGCAATCTGTACCAGTGCGATGCAGTGGCCGATGCTAAGCCCGAGGTGATCGCCAAGGGTACCGACTGGATTACGCAAATTGCGGTCTCACCCGCCGGGCAAATCGCGGCTTCGGAAGTCGGCGGCCGACTGCACTTTCCGGCCAGCGATTCCATGGACGCACCGAGTGGTGTTTGGTCGCTGGCTTGGAATGGTGATGGTCAGTTGTTCGTCGGGACTCGCAAGAGCGGCGTGGTTGCGGCCGGCCGGTCATGGACTTGGGCAAAACCAAAACCGAAACCAGTCGCTGCACCCGAGCCGAAACCAGAAGAAGAATCGAACGATAACTCGGGCGACCAAGCGAGCGACAAAGCACCCGAACAAGACGATTCCAACAATGAGTGAGCCAGGCGAAGCCGGTTCCGGCAAATCGACGTCCTCTCAAGCAGCGACCGCGACGGCATCGGGACCGCCCGAGTATGTGGTTCGCTGTGGTTCGATGCGGACGCTTGGCGTGATGACGTCCAAGCAAAGCTATCGATACGGTGACGAAGTGATTGTCCGCACCGATCGCGGGACAGAGATCGGAACGGTGCTGTGCGAAGCCACACCGACAGCGCTCGATTCAATGAACGAGCCAACGGTCGGCCGCATTGTCCGGGCGATGTCGGACGATGACCGTTCTCAGTGGCGACATCTTGAATCGAAAACAAGCGAAGACTTAGACGCGGCCAACCGCTGTGTCGCGGCGCTGCGTTTGAAGATGGAATTGGTCGACGTTGAACGCATCCTTGGCGGCGAACGCTTGGTGATTTACTTCTTGGCCGAAGAACGCGTTGACTTTCGCGAACTCGTTCGCAAGCTTGCCAAAGAGTTTCAAACGCGAATCGAGATGCGTCAAATTGGCGTTCGCGACGAAGCAAAGTTGTTGGCTGATTACGGCGATTGCGGCCAACCGATCTGCTGTGCAACGTTTCTCAGCAAGATGCCGCCGGTGTCGATGAAGATGGCCAAGCTGCAAAAAGCGACGCTGGATCCATCAAAAATCTCGGGGCGTTGCGGCCGGCTGAAGTGCTGCTTGCGTTACGAATACGACACGTACGAGGCGCTGGCCAAGGAACTGCCGCCGCCCGGCAGCGTTGTGCTGACTCGCGAAGGAAACGTGACCGTCATCGCCCAGGACATCTTGTCGGGACAGTTGACGGTCAAAACGGACGACCATCGCCGAGTCTTGATTCAGTCGGATGACGTTATCAGTATCGTCAGCCGTGGCGAAGAACTGGGAAAACCCCGACGCAGTCGCAACCGCAAGCCTCGGGATTCCGATTCGGGGGCCAAGTAGTCGGCTGCCCATCGGCCAACGTACGACGCGAAACTTGGTTAAGTTATGGGTGCCCGGTATTCCCAGAAAACCGATTCCCATTAACAATCTTGCCTCGGCTAGTGGTTTGTCCCCCAACTCGATGTCCCCAGATGAGTTTGAAATGAAGTCTCCGTTGCAAGCAATGCGAGATCTGTTGGCCGAGGACACGCGTTACAAGATCGAAGCGTACCAGTTCATCCGAGAATCGCTGCAGTTCGCTCACGAGAATATGCCTGACCCGGTGGACATTCCGTTTGGCGAATCCGGCGATGATGATCTGGAAACCGACGAACAGGTCGCCGCTCGGCACGTTACGGGCCAGCAATTGTGTGAATCGTGCCGGCAATACGCGCTGCAGCAATACGGGTACTTAGCCAAAATGGTCCTTGCCAATTGGGGTGTCCACCGCACCGGTGACTTCGGTGATTTGGTTTACAATCTGATTCGTATCGAGCAGATGCGAAAAAGTGAAACTGACCGCCGCGAGGATTTCGATGATGTCTACAGCTTCGAAGATGCGTTCGAACCCGAATTTGAATTCATCCCCAAAGACGAAGATTAGGTTTGCCTTTGGCATCGCGCTGGCCGTCTGTTTGTGCGCCAGTGCGGGGGCGCAAGAAACGACGGTTGAACCAGAACCGGCGACGTCGAAAACGAGTGATTCCAAACCCGTCGAAGAAGCTCGGGACGTCTATCTAGGCCGCACGCTGGCCAAGCCAATGTCGCACTTGGGCGCGTCCTGGTTGATTCGTCCCGAACGGGATGAAGAAGAGAGCACGTCGGAATCGTTCGTTCAATTGAAGCTTGCGCCCGGCATGACGGTTTGCGACCTGGGTTGCGGTAACGGCTATTGGACGCTGCCGATGGCTCGCGCGGTTGGCAAGGATGGCAAAGTGCTTGCCGTCGACATCCAACGCGAAATGTTGCACAAGCTTCGCGAACGTTCCGGGCGTCTAAAGTTGCCGCAAATCAAGCCGGTCCTTGGCGAGATTGATGATCCCAAGCTGCCGGCCGGTGAAGTGGACCTGCTGTTGATGGTCGATGTCTATCACGAGTTTTCGCATCCGGAATCGATGTTGTGGGGCATCCGCCGATCGCTCGCACCGGAAGGCGTGGTCGCGCTGCTTGAGTACCGCGAAGAAGATCCCGCCGTACCGATCAAGCCGCTGCACAAAATGTCAAAGTCACAGATCATCAAAGAGTATGAAGCGAACGGATTGAAACTCGTACGCGAATACAACGATTTGCCCTGGCAGCATCTGATGTTCTTTGCACGCGATGACAGTCCGTTACCGCAGGTCGAGCCTGTCTCCTTCAAGTGATCTTGCCTCGCACAATTTTTCGTACACCAAACTTCTCTCGCCGCTGACCCCACCTATCGAACGGAAAATCATGAACCCAGTAGTCCGCGTCCAGCTTTCCATCATGATGTTTCTGGAGTTCTTTGTTTGGGGAGCCTGGTACGTCACCGCCCCAAACTTTTTGCAAACGATCGGCTTCGATGCTGGTGACCTCGGCAATACCTATTCGGTCGGTCCGATCGCAGGGTTGTTGACGCCGCTGCTAGTTGGATTGATTGCCGACCGCTTTTTCAGCGCTCAGAAAGTGCTCGCGATTTTGCACTTGCTTGGCGGTGGGATTTTGTTTGCGGCCGTTGCGGTGATGAAAGGTGAATCGCCATCGCCGTCCGTGCTGAACTGGGGATTCTTTCTGGGTTACATGCTGACGTATTATCCTACGTTGGCGCTGACCAACACGATCGCGATGAAGAACATGTCGGATCCGGAAACCGAATTTCCCGGCATCCGAGTGTTGGGGACGATCGGCTGGATCGCCGCTGGTTTCGCTTTGACCTTCACGGGTTTTGAAACCAACGCGGGAATGTTTTACATGGCTGCAGGCGCAGCAGTCTTGCTAGGCGTGTTCAGCTTCTTTTTGCCCGATACTCCACCGGTCAAGTCCGACGAAAAGGTCAGCGTTCGCCAGCTCTTTGGGCTTGATGCGTTGGCATTGCTGAAAGACCGCTCGTACGCCGTGTTCTTGGTTTCATCGATGCTGATCTGCATTCCATTGGCGTTCTACTATCAAATCGCCAGCCGCGTGGTCGAGCTTTCTCGATTGCCGATTGGAACGACGATGTCGTACGGCCAGATTTCAGAAATCTTTTTCATGCTGGTGATGCCGTTCTTCTTCAAACGCTTGGGCGTGAAGTGGATGCTGGCGATTGGCATGTTGGCGTGGGTGCTTCGATACACGCTGTTTGCATTTGGCGCAACGGACGAGATTCGCTGGATGATTATCGGCGGGATCGTTTTACACGGCATCTGTTACGACTTCTTTTTCGTCACGGGCCAGATCTATACCGACAAAAAGGCGCCGCCCGCGATGCGTGGCCAAGCCCAAGGATTGTTGGTCATGTTGACGCTGGGGTTAGGCATGATGATCGGTGCTCAGGTTGCCGGGCAAGTCGAAGGCCAACACACGACCGAGCAAGCGAAGCAGTTCAACGAGCAAGTCGTCGAGAAGACCAAAGCGATCGAATCGGCCACTCAGGCCGACGCCAATCCCGATGCGATTGCTGCGATGGTTGCCGAAAAGGACGAACTTCGCCACTCGGAATTGGCATCGATCCAGTGGAAAGAGTTGTGGATGAAACCTGCCCTGTTCGCTCTGGCCGTATTGGTTTTGTTTGTGCTGTTGTTCCGTGACCATGGCAAAGATCAGGGAAAACCGTCCGGTTCGACCGCGGTTGCGCTGCTGTTGCTTGGTTCCTTGGCCTTCGCCGCGCATTCATCAGCCGCTGATATCGCTGCGACGGACTGGCCCGCTTGGCGCGGCGCGAATCACGACGGCATCGTAACGACGGCGACCGATGTGCCGACAACTTGGTCGGAAACGGAAAACGTGCGTTGGAAGTCACCGATCGTCGGACGTGGTCACGGTTCGCCCATGGTGCTAGGCGAACGAGTTTATGTGCCGACGGCGCTGGCAGACCCAGAGCAACAGCTTGTGCTGTGCTTTGACCGAAACACGGGCCAGCAGGTTTGGCAAGCAACCGTTCACGAAGGCGGTTTTGCCAGCAAGAGTGGCCGCCAAGCAAATGATAAAGCGTCGATGGCTTCGTCGTCGATCGCGACGGATGGCACACGGTTGTTTATCAATTTCTTGAACGACAACGCCGTTTGGACATCCGCGTTATCGCTCGATGGCGAAGTGATTTGGAAGTCAAAGGTGTCCGACTACGAAGTCCATCAGGGCTATGGCAGTTCACCGATGATCTATCGATCGATGGTGATTGCATCGGCGGATAACAAAGGCGGCGGTGCGGTCGTAGCGATGAACCGTGAAAACGGAGAGGTGCTTTGGAAACACGATCGTCCTGCCAAACCGAACTACTCATCGCCGGCGATTGTCCGCATCGATGGTGAAGACCAGTTGATCATGACGGGTTGTGACATCGTCGAAAGTTTGGACCCGACGACTGGCAAAGTCCTGTGGAGAGTCGACGGTGCTACCACCGAATGTGTTTCATCGACACCGACCGATGGACGATTGGTGTTCAGCAGTGGTGGTTATCCCCGAAATCACTTGGCCGCCTACGACGCGACCGATTCGGGGAAATTGGTTTGGGACCAAAACCTGCGGATCTATGTTCCTTCGTTTGTGCTTCTTGAAGGTTACTTGTACGCCGTCCTCGACGAAGGAATTGCGGTTTGCATTCGGGCAGCCGACGGCGAGACCGTGTGGAAGAAGCGGCTCGGTGGAACGTTCAGCGGTTCGTTGGTTCTAGTCGGCGACCGAATCTACGGCACCAACGAAGATGGAGAAACTCATGTTTTCGAAGCCAATTCGGATGGATTCAATAAGGTCAGCGTCAACAAGCTAGGCACCAGTGTCTTTGCAACGCCAACGCTGAGCGGCAACCAGATTTTCCTTCGCACGGCCGAGTACGAAGGCGATCAACGCCAGGAATATCTTGTTTGCATCCAGTAGAGCACTTATTCTCCGCTCGACTGCTTCAGTAGACGCTGTTGAAACAGTCTTTGACTTCGTGCCTATGGGGCGTGGAAGAGGATTCCTAATTTAGGGAAACACGGCTTTCTGAGCCGAGGG
>JBAUHR010000442.1:0-5117 GCA_049680385.1 Rubripirellula sp.
AGAGGGCCATGCTGCAGACCTTGATCAGTTAGTGATGCGTTCTCCGTGGTGGGAGATTGATTTGTGCGGGGCGGTTGCCGTTTGGTCGCCGCCCCGCCTCTCTCTCAGCGTCAAACTTGTCAAAGAACCTTCCAAATCTGGAAGTCTTTTCTGCCTCCCGGTATCGTTCCAATTCTTGAATTCAATCTTCACATCAAGCGGAGCCAATCATTTGGTCATCACTGTTCTCTGTCCGCATTGCGGACGCCCCAACACCGTCCGAGATCGAGTCCGAAACGGCACTCAACGAGAAACCTGCCGACACTGCAACAAGAACTTCGGAGTTCAATTCCGAAACGGCGAACTGTACGACATCACCCTTTAATCACCTGCCCTTCTTGCTCTCACCTTTTCACAACCCAAGGATTTACTAAATGTCCCAAATCAAAACTCTGCTGCTGCTATCTTGCCTTCTTCTCTTGATTGGCTGCGGAGGAAATCCGATCACAAAAGACAACTACTCACAAATCAAAACCGGCATGACACTCGATGAGGTCGAATCGCTTCTTGGAAGCGGGACCGAGCAAGCCAGCAGTGACGCCAGTTTCGGCGGCATCGCCATCGATATGAAAAGCATGGTCTGGCAAGACGAAGACAAAATCATTTCGATCACCTTTTCGCATGACAAGGTACAGGCGAAATCACAGATTGGCCTGTGAATCGTCTGGCAGGCGTTGGGCCTGCCCGCTCCCGCAAGTTGACTAACCGCCTGACTTTTCTTCCCCTGGAGAATCACGTTTGCGAAAGATCGCCAAACTCATCTCGCTTTTCTACGGATGCCAAATGCTGCTTGCCAGTCTCGGCATGGCGTTGTACTGCTACCTCGATCCAAACGCATTCGGAAGTCTCGGCAAGGAATCCGGCATCAACTTGCGGCTGTTCTTATTGACGGCCGGCTTGGTCCCCCAAGCCGGCCTCGGATTGCTTATGATATGGCTCGGCATGCCCAGCCGAAGCCGCATGCGTGCTTGGCGTATTGCACGGACAGCGGTCAAAGAGATTGTTGAAAACTGATTCAATTTCAGGAGTAACTAGGTGAGAAATGTTTTTGTGGGTTTTGACTCAGCATGGTCAGCAAACAATTCAGGAGCAATTTGCGCAGCCACGGTGGAGGACGGCGGACCGATTCAGTTGAGTGTTCCACCCACAACCGCCAGTTTTGAGGCAGCTACGCAGATCATTGAGACACAGACAGCGACATCGACGCAGACAATTATATTTCTCGACCAGCCGCATATCGTGCGGAACCGGTCGGGTTCGCGTCCTGTAGAACGGCTCGCATCCGCACCTGTTGGGCGTCGTTATGGAGGGATCCAACGGTCCGCAACCCATGAGCCTAAAGACCGCGTACCTATGTTCGGTCCAGAAGCGCCTGTTTGGAACTTTGTGAAACGATTCGGCGGGCCTGCCAGTCCGTTTAAGAAGCCGCAAGGCGAGACGGTTGTTTTTGAGACCTACCCAGTTCTTTACATCATCGCGAACAACTGGTTGCTGGATGACAAGCGAGGAACGGGTCGCTTGCCAAAGTACAACCCCGCTCGAAAAAAGACATTTAGCGTCTCTGATTGGATGTTCATCTGCAGCAAGGCTGCAGATCTAGCAGACGACTTGAAGCTAGATGAAATAAGCTTGTGGCTAAAAGAGGCAATGAAATTGGCAAGCCCAAATAAGGCGTGGCAAGACAAGCTGGATGCCGCAATATGCCTTTTGCAGGCGGTCGAATGGCACCAGACTGATAGTTTCCTTGTAATTGGCGATATGGCTACTGGTTATATTGTGACCAAGTCGAGCTCGTTGCTTGAAAATGAATTGGTCTTTCGGTGTGCTGCGTTAGCGAAAGAAAAAAAAGACGGAATTGAGTGGTTACCGGAGAATTGGATCCGAAGAGTTACCAAACGCAGCAATACACCCTGGAAAGTCGAGTCAGTGAATTAAAGCATGCAAACCCAAATCCTCGGGCTCGACCTCGATGGCACCATCACTGACGCCCCCGAATTCTTTTCGGCCTGGACAAATTCTTGGCCAGGGCAGGTGGTGATCATCACGTATCGGACGGATCGTGAGAAGACGATCAGCGATCTGGAGGAGCACAAGATTCGCTACGACGATCTTGTGCTGGTGGATCGTATGGATGGCAAAGCCGCCGTGATCGCTGAATATGGCGTGACGATGTACGTCGACGATCAACCCGAGATGCTCAAGAATGTGCCTGCGGGGGTAAACGTGATGCTGTTCCGCAACGAAGGCAACTTCGACTTCGGCGATGAACGCTGGATGCTCAGTCAGCAGACCGGCAAACTCGTGTGCTAGGGAGACAGGCGCGTGGAAAAGCAACTAAACCAAGTCGCCGAGTTTCATCGAAAGATCGGTGAAACCATAGCCGAGTCCGCGACGCTGCTTCAGCATGATGCTGAACTCGATGCCGATCTAGCTCGATCGCTACGGCAGATTGCCGACTCGTTCAATCGAGCCGACAGTCCAACAACACAACTGAGCCGGCGGGCGTTGATGGCTGTCGAAGAGTTGGCGGAGTGGATCGAAGCCCATGTCGCCGGCGACATCGTCGAAGCAGCCGACGCCATCGGCGATCGCTTGTACGTGTTACTTGGTGATGCCGTTGCGACGGGGTTTCCGCTTGAGCGAGTTTTTGACGAAGTGCATCGCTCGAACTTGACCAAAGCATCTCGTGCCCTATTGACGGGAAAAGGCATCAAGGGAGATGACTTCTCATCCCCTGAACTCGATCATTTGCTTGGAAAAGAATCAAAGGAGAATGAATAATGGCAACTGCGTTTGCTGTCCGAAACGGAGGTGATTTTTGCCGTGACTGCGGTGGCCCGATGACTCGGTTGGCCGATGAGGCATATTGCGAAAACACGACGACTCAAGGCACGCAGCAAGAGCCCAAGGACGTTTGCCAAGCCCTGGGACGCGAATCACGTTTGTTTTGTGAATTTTCTGGCACGCGAGTGGCACCTGGGCAAACCGTTTGCCCTGTTTGCGGCAAGAAAGCGAGCGCTCGCTGAATCTGAGCAAGGTAGCAACTATGAAACCACAAATCGGTCTTTGGTGGGACAATGGCAGTGAAGTTGTCTTTTTCAGTGAACCGCCCGGTGAACCCGATGCGGAAACTGGACTGTGCGACGTTGCCTACTATCACAACGACTGCTGGCCAGATGCGGCGATGCAGTTGGGCGCCGAACCAGATGATGAGTACTTCTCGGTTCCGCGCGGGCGTGTGAAGTACGATCCCACGCGGAAGATCTCGATCATCTTCCACGGGAATCGTACGGATGAGTCTCGCCTGCCTTTGATTGCTTCCAAATCCCAACTGCAGAACTGGGAAGCTCGCAAGTACGGCCATTATGTCATTTAAAAAACCTCGACTCTCGGTGAAACGCTTTTGTCTGCAAGAAATCAACCTGAAACTTTCCCAGCTCGAATCATTGCTCTCGATCGAGTGCATTTAGAACAGTGTTTCTGGCCGCGAAGGCGTTTCTTGTGGTTGAGCGTCCGACGACCGGGCAGCCGATTCGCGGTATGTCAGTCCGAACTTGCGGCCCTCTCACGTTGCGACGTGATGCTGCACGAATGGGATGTCGACGATCCACCGACTCCCCTCCCACGATTCATCCTTCAATCACACCAGGCGGTCAAGATTGCGAATTGGCTGACAAGGCACAGGCGAGTTCTCGCGGGCGGTGATGTAGATCTTGTCATTCAAAGTGAACTGCCCAGCAGTCAACTTTCGGCGATCGTTGAGGTTGCGACGACGACGCTGCATTGGCCAATAGAAAATCAGTCAAGCGTTCGCCCACATCTCCACACGCGAGTGTTACTCGAGATGGCCATGGCATCGGCCTCGCTCGAAAATGAATGGAATCCGGTCGCGGTTCTCCAGCAGCCTCACGCAGTGTCGAAAAGTGTCAATGCGGTGGGCACGCTCTTTCAGTTCCACAATGTGGACTTGGTTGTGTCCACGAAAATCGAGCCGATCCGGAATGGTATTTCAGAAACGATGCGTCGAGTTGCTGAAAGCATCGTGAGCTCCATTGTCCCTGAAGCGGTGAATAGCTGCGTTGCTGATGCGGCGAGAGACTTCATTGCCGGAGTGATGACCGTTCGTGGCACACAAATCTGCCGCCCCAACACTCTGTCAAAAATGACGTTCGGAACAGCCGCAGCGGAACGTTCTATGTTGCTTCTCGAGCCAACGATGGAAAGCGTGACGCAACTCTACTCCAATTTTCCCGGCACCATACATTGGTTCGCAACGCGAGTGAATTTTCCTGAAACGATAAACCTAAAGTCATGGTTACTCTCGCGAGGCGCGTGGATGCTAGAAACAATGCCAGGAGATCTCTGCCTTCGATCGATCAACCGGCGCCCTGATGCAATGAGTGAGGTTCTCCACCATCAAACCCGTCAAGCAAGTTAGGCAGCGCGATCAGCCGGGTATTCCATGACCGACACCGAACCTGGCCTCAGGCCCATCCAGACACAACTTCATTCGCTCGACCGCCCTGGCAAGTGCTGGCTTATTTGATTTGCACTTTCGGCAAATCACCAGCGATCACCGCAATATGTTACCGTCCAATCACTTACGAAGATCGCACAGAATTTCCCGGGCTCTCACGAGCGGTTTGAGCGAGGTTCGGTTCGCTCAACTTCAATATGACCCTTCGGTTTACTCCGACCGCCGGGTTAACGAACAAGCCGACGTTGGTCCCATGGACTGACGCCGGCTTTTTTCGTGTTTTACCGCAGACGGGGCAAGGACTTACGTCATCGCTGGCCAGCCAGAGATCTCTCGGAGTGTCTCTGGAGAAGGTCTCGCCGATTTCGTCCGGCGAGCTGTTTGGACCGGTCTCGGCCCAACGTCTCTGTTGTCTCTGTTCTACAGGACCTAAATGTTATGACCTTCAAAAGGTATATCCCAAGAATTTGGTCAACGTTCCTGCGTTCGTTCTAAGCGGAGAGCAGTGGGGCCAGACCACTTTCGTGGAACCCGCAAACTCCACTCGTTGCCGTCACATGTGATGCTAGGGATGCCGGAGTCGCAATCATTCAGTGCTGAC
>JBAUHR010000443.1:0-7361 GCA_049680385.1 Rubripirellula sp.
GCCCTAGTTTGTGTCCGGTCGCTTTCAGGTAGTTGTGAACTTGAGCGCGTTGATCATCGCTCAGATCTCACACTGCTTTGATTTCGAGGATGATCTGCTGGAAGCAAACAAAGTCGAGAACGTCGACAGACTTTAGCGTGGGCTATTTGAACCGAAGGCGTAGCTGAACCTGCGAGAGAAACGGAACGACTCGGTCACTGAATTCAAACTCCAAGCACTACTGTGGTACACCGCTTCCAAGAATCCGCACACCATCTCGTCGTAGACCTCGAAACAAGCACGAATGAAAAAGAATCGTTCATCTTTCAAAGCGATCTCTGCCATCACAATCTCCTTGATCTAGGAACGCCAAACGTCGTCAACCTACCAAGACCAAGTTCTGAATTCGGGTCACTGGTGTCACTGGTGGTCGCGACTTCCCCAAGTTTCCAAGCTGAACGTCTTTGCCCGAAGCCAATACCGGTCTCGCGGTGAGTGTACGCGGCCCGCTACAAGGGCTTCTCTGACAGGCCACACCCGCCGGGCGAGGACTACTTTCCCGACGGCGTGAAACCGCGAACCGCAAAACTTGAGACAAAAATGAAGATTCAGTTCAATGTTCCTAACCGTCAAAGTCGATAGTTCGGGTGTGGCGAATCGTGATTCGTCTTTGAGAAACTTAACTAGCATGCTTCCGACTTTGACGAGCCGCCCACTGATGTCGAAACCAACCCTGAGACTTTTTCCGGCCGCTGCTTCCAACGATCGCCGCCAACGCGAGATCGACCGCATGACCGGATCGGCAGCCGCAAAAACAGTTGCCATTCCCTTGGGGAAGATGGTTCCGCTATTACTCGATGCCGCTCGTGCAGATCGTGCTTGGTTGAGTGATTTCGCCGACGACACGGTACGAGTCGACGCCGATTTGTACGAAGTCCTGCTGGCCTACAGCCAAATGAATCAACGAGAAGCAGCCTAGTTTCGTCGTTTGCCCTGCAAACACCCAACAACGGTTGCCCGCCAACGCAACATCAAAGGAATGAACATGCGATCCATTGCCGTGATCAATCAAAAAGGTGGCGTCGGAAAGACGACCAGTTGCGTCAATGTGGCTGCGGCCCTAGCTGCAACCGGTCGACGGGTCTGCATCATGGACCTTGATCCACAAGCTCACGCTTCATTGCACCTTGGTATCACCGCCGTCGACGGCGAACCCAGCATGTACGAAGTGTTGTGTGGCGAAGCGTCGCTCGCTCAAGCACGTCGCGACATCAGCGAAACGCTGTCGATCATCCCCGCTAACTTGGACTTGGCCGCTGCCGAACTGGAATTGGCTGGCGAAGTCGGTCGCGAGATGATCTTGCGTGACAAGATGGAAGACGATGACGAGAAGTTCGACTACGTCGTGCTGGATTGTCCACCCAGTTTGGGCGTTCTGACAGTCAACGCGCTGGTCGCCGTCGGTGAGGTCTTCCTGCCGCTTCAGCCCCACTTTCTAGCGCTGCACGGACTTAGCAAACTGCTTCGCACCATCGAGGTCGTTTCGCGACGCCTCAACAGCGACCTGCGTTTGTCGGGCGTTATGCTGTGCATGTACGATTCGAACACTCGTCTAGCGGCCGAAGTCAGCAGCGACATCGAAGAGTTCTTTCAGGCGAGTCAGTGCAGTCGCGAATTTTTCCGCGGTGCGAAGTTCTTTGACACACGCATTCGTCGCAACATTCGCTTGGCCGAAGCACCAAGTTTCGGGCAATCAATCTTCCAGTACTCGCCCGAAAGCAACGGCGCGACTGACTATCAATCGCTAGCCGAAGAAGTGATTGCTCAAGAAATCTCGCGACTCAGTTTGCCGACTCAGGCTGCGGCTTAGTAGTCTGCGGTTATGTAGTCTGTGGTTTTGTAGTCTGTGGTTTTGTAGTCTGCGAAGTCACAGGTACATCAAGCGCTCGTTGCAACAAACACGTTTGGGCAGCGACGTTCTCGCCGCGGCGGTACTTCGTTAACAGTCGCCGCGATTCCTCGGCCAGCATCCGTCGCACCTCGCGGCGTTTGCCTTTGACTCGCGGAATCGCCATGTGATCGTACGCGGTCGTTTGATGCCGCATCCACGCGATCACGGCCGACTCGGCACGCCGCTCGATCGGAATCCGCTGAGTCCGCGCAACCGTGCCGCTGCCGACTGGCGTTGCGTGATCGGTCACTGCCTTGGCAAACCGCTCGGCCAGTCCGTGATGATTCGGCGCAAACTTCAAGAACGCAACGACCGCGCCAAAGAAGTCCTCGACATATTCGACTTGCTTCTTTTCACGCCGCGCCACATCACTCTTGCGCCGCTTGGCGTACGCATCGGTTGACCGCTCGGCATCAAGCTTTGCTTTTGCCGCCGTGATGTTTCCGGCTTCGGCCCATACGCCTTTCGAAAACGTGCGGCGGCCCTTTTTCTCCTTCACCGTCCACGTTGGCCCGGCTGCTTTGACGCGTCGAGTTAGTCCAGCGTCACCGGGGGGCAGCAATTCCCAGCCCGCTGGCACTTGCAATTCCTTTCCTTCGGCCGTCACCACGTGCCGCTCGTCTTTCCCAGGACCAACATCCAAACTCTGTTCGCTCATTCGTGATTGCTTGTTTAAGGAAGGGGGCGAAACTAACGTATCAACGAGTTCGGCATTTCACGCAGATACATGTACACCATCACGCCAAGACCGATCACGTCCACCGATAACATCGACAAGCTGGACGAATAACCGAACCGCCAACTGACGTACACGAACGTCAGCGCCGTCAACATCGATACGATGAACAGAAACGATGCGGTCAGACTGATCGTTTGGGGACGCTGATCGTACGCAGTCCGGACTTCATGGAAGAACTGATACGACAACAGAATGAAGATGATCGTGCCTCCCATGCTAAAGGTCTGCAGTCCAGGTACCGCAATCGTCGCGTCATAGAATCCGTGCGCAAGCACCACCAACAAGAACGTCAGCAACGCGTGGCTGATGTCATGATGTTTCCAAAACACGCGTGCGATCGACAACCCCACGATCCCGGTCATCGACATGTGGAAAAAGTTGGCGGTTAAAAAGCGTCCCATCGAATCCGCACCGCCGCTGCGAGCGAAGTAGCCCATGTTTTCGACGATCGCAAATCCCAAACCAACACACGCGGAAACGATCATCGCCTCGATTGGGCTGCGGCGACGAATGATGACGGGCAACAAAGGCAACAACAGCAACAGCTTTGCGACTTCTTCGCGAAGCCCCACGCCCAAGACGTAGAACTTGATTCCCTCGACTGTCTCGTTGCTTTCCACGATCCCCCAGTCCAATTCTTGCCAAATGTCGATCATGTGAGTCGCCCAAATGCTCAGGCCCCCCATCACGACCGCCACAAGACACAGCCAAACCCGGACACTTGACGTCGCGCCGGCCTGCCCCATCTGAATCGCCAGCACCAACCATCCAAGCCCCGCGATCAAGGCGAGCGCGGTTGCAAACCCTTCTTGAAATCGGCGGCCAATCAATTTTGGTATCACCTTCGCCATTCCGATCCAATCTCGGTTTGCTTCGGCAATCACCAATGTTTCGCTGGGCGAGATCAGCGGCGAATACTCTGGCAACTGAGAAAGACGCCGCAAAGATTCATTGTCATCTGCCGCCGCATAGGTATCGAGCGCAAATCGGCGAGCGATATTGGCATCTGGAAACTGGCCTTCGGTCTCGAAGTGCTGCGCCGCACTGGCAAACGATTGACGGCTAACAGCGATCGCGCCGATCGCTTGATTGGCATAGCGAACCGGCGGATCGGCAGACGCCATTTCAGCCAACGACGGCATGATTTTTCCCATCGCCACGCTCAACAACATCTGACTGGCGATTTGCTGTTCGGCTTCATCAACCGACGCGTCCGGATCAACGACGCTGAACGTAGTGACCAGTTTCGCCATTTCAGACTCATCCATTTCGCTCGCTGCATCATCGGGCTCATCGTCTACGTCGTAGGACGCACTGGCCAAATGAGCAAGCGCGACCAGACGGAAATCGAACGGCAAATCGCTCGACAGAATTCGTTCGACACCGGCCCCATCGTTGTCGGATTCCCAACCCATCATGATTGCGTCGTAAATCGAATCCGAGTCGGCGTTGAACGTGTACGGCACCCACTGAACGATCGCTCCCAGCACCAGTCCAGCACCCAAGATCGCAATCACCATCGACCACAGAAAATTAGGATTCTCAGCTTTTCGTGTCAGACTCGTACGCCAATTCATAGTTCGCTTTGTGGTGGCGGGTGCAGGAGAGGTCGGCAAAAGTACTTATAGTGGGCTTACCCATGTGTCACAACAACGGCCAATCATGAACCCGTACCAACCACCGCCATCAACTCAAACGTCAGCTAACGATGCGCAGCGTCCTGAACGCATCCTGATCCACGGCGACGTCCAGTTTGCGGACCTGGTTCGCCTGCTCGGTACGCCCTGGTTGTTCCGAGTCCTGCAAGTTGTTTGCGTGATCGCAGTCGCGTTCTTTTCGCTGATGCCGCTGGCGGCGATCGTCATGCGGAACCAAGACCCTAAGTTGATTGCTTCCTTGATCGGTTTGGTCGTTTTGATGGCACTGATTCTGTATGCCGTGGTTTGGTTCTTGCTCAAGCATCGCCTTTTGGGCAAGTTGATCTAGTTCAGATGGCACTGATTCTGTATGCCGTGGTTTGGTTCTTGGGATCGCGAGGGCGTGCCAAACGGATGGTGAAGCGAAATCCTGGAATCATAGGCCCGATCGATGCCTGGATTGATCGTTTCGGATTGACGTACCACAGCGAAACCTACAACGAGTATCACCAGATTTCGTGGGAAACGTTCACCGATGTTGCCGTCACCAGTGATGGAATACGACTCGCTTGGGGCGGCGCCGATCCGTTCACGGTCGCGATCCCAGCTTCAACGATCGACGGGTACTCGGCACCGACGATCAAGCCATGGGTAGACACGTTTCGCCGCGAGGCGATCGAACCGGCGATCGCCCGAGTCCTGATGCAAGACAACTCAGCGAAACGCGAATCTGTGCCAAGCGATGGAATCTGGTTTCAATGTTTGATCCCGTCGAAATTGCCGCTGACGCCCGCCGAAAGTCGCCGCATCAAGATCTACGGAGCCGTTCAAACGGTGATGTATTCAGCCTGTTTCATCTGGTACTTGATCGGCAATCTCCCATCGTTTGGATTCTGGTTCTTGATCATCACACCCACGTTTGTCGCAATCGCAGCCCGTCGTGACTACGCCCGTGCCGCGGCATCGGCTTACCAAACCGAGATGTGGGGATGGGTTACCGAATCCGGCGTTGTCGGGCACGTGCCGGGCCAGGTCTGGGAAGAGCGTTGGGAAAACGCCAACAGTCTACGTGTCGACGACGATCGAATCCGAGCCGAGTTTCCCGATGGAAGCGGAGTGCATTTGACGCCCGTTGATGTTGACGGCGATTGGACGCGAGCGACCGACTTGGTTCGCCGTCGGACAGTCGGCAAGGATCCCGCTGAACCGTCTGGCGAGTAGTGATTGCCACCGAGAGGCGAAAACAATCGTTTTTGACGCTATCGGATCATCCTGTTAGCTCTACAATGAGTGCCGACGGTGCCGCAGTCTTTTTCGAATCATCTCAAACGCTCAATTCCATGCAACTTCCTGTCATCAACGACCCCGCTGTCGACGCAGCCGCAGCCATCGCACCAGCGATGTCTCGCGACTACCTCTCGAACTTGACCGCTAGCGGGCGTGCTCCGACTGGTCCGTTGGCCGCCGCACCGCTGCCGATGTCGATGGCCGAAGCTCGCAAACGTGGATGGGAAGAACTTGACATTGTCTTCGTGACCGGTGACGCGTACATCGATCACCCAAGCTTCGCGATGGCGATTTTGGGCCGCGTTCTGGAAGCCGCCGGGTACCGAGTCGGAATCATCAGCCAACCGGATTGGAAAAGCTGTGACGCTTGGAAAGAATTTGGGCGTCCGCGTCTGTTCTTTGCCATCAGCGCCGGCAACATGGACTCGATGATCAACCACTACACCGCCAACAAAAAAGTCCGCAACGACGACGCGTACTCACCGGGCGGTCGCATTGGGCTGCGTCCTGACCGGGCGACGTTGTCGTATTGCCAACGCGCACGCGAAGCATTCAAAGGCGTGCCAGTGATCGCCGGTGGTGTCGAAGCGTCGCTGCGGCGACTGGCGCATTACGACTATTGGTCCGATAAAGTCAAACGCAGCATCCTGATGGACAGCAAAGCGGACTTGGTCGGATTCGGGATGGGCGAGAATGCAATCGTTGAAATCGCCAGACGACTAGAAGCCGGCGAAACGGTCAAAGATCTGCGTGACATGCGAGGCGCCGCCTATTTGCTGGGTGCGTCCGAAACGATCCCTGACGATGCGATGGAAATCCCAAGCTTCGAAGACGTCAACACCAGCAAGTTGGCGTTCGCCGAAGCCACTCGAATCATCCACAACGAAACCAATCCGCATAACGCACGCAAAATCTTCCAGCGCCACGGAACTCAAACCGTCGTCTGCAACGTGCCACAGATGCCGATCAGCAGCGAAGCGATGGACGAGATCTACGGGCTGCCCTACACCCGGCAACCGCATCCAAGCTATACCGAAAAGATTCCCGCGTTCGAAATGATCAAGAACTCGGTCACAATCATGCGTGGCTGCTTCGGCGGTTGCACGTTCTGCAGCATCACGGCACACCAAGGCCGAATCATCCAGTCTCGCAGCAAAGAATCGGTGCTGACCGAGATTACCAAGATGACCAAGGACAAGACGTTCACCGGCGTGGTCAGCGACATCGGTGGCCCGACGGCCAACATGTACCACATGCAGTGTACGAAACCAGAAGTCGAAGCCGTTTGCCGTCGTCAGTCATGCGTGCATCCCAAGATTTGCAAACTGCTGGGCGTCGACCACACACCAGTGATCGAACTGATGCGTGAGGCACGGGCGTTGCCAGGTGTCAAGAAAGTTCTGGTCGCCAGCGGCATCCGCATGGACTTGGCTCGCACGTCGCCGGAGTACTTGAAAGAGTTAACGGCCCACCACGTCGGCGGCAAGCTAAAGGTTGCACCGGAACACGTTGACGCGGGCACGCTGAACAAGATGCGCAAGCCCAAGAACGATGACTTCGAACACTTCACCGAGGTATTCAAAGAAGAATCCGAACGAGTCGGCAAGAAACAGTTCATCGTTCCCTACTTTATCGCTTCGCACCCCGGCAGCGACGTCGCGGCGATGATCGAACTGGCGTTGTTCTTGAAACGCAACGGTTACAAGCCCGACGCCGTCCAGGACTTCATCCCCGCGCCGCTGGACGTCGCGACGACGATGTACTACAC
>JBAUHR010000444.1:0-4554 GCA_049680385.1 Rubripirellula sp.
CGTAGGTTGGAACACTAATCCTCACTGATTGCACACTAATCGCTTTGGTTTTTTTTGAAGATTGACCTTCTCTGGCTTCCCTTTCCCTGGAAATCTGGCGAGCCTATACGGATCAGATTTTGGGGGAGGCACACGGGTACGCGGAGTGGAAAAGGCGTCACTTGACGTCACGCGATTCTTGCCGAGACCCATCGGTGCGGTGAACAATCCAGTGCAACGATCCACCAAAATTAGTGTTCGATTGCCGCCGATTAGTGTTCTCAAAGTGCCGTAGTTTGGAACACTCATCCTCACTGATCGCACACTAATCGCTTTGTGGTTTTTGAAGATTGAGTCGGCTGGAGAATCTTGATTTAGCGGTGTTGAGCTTGCGTCCGGCCGCCAACAGAGTTCATGCTCGTGTTGGTTCTGTTCTTTGTACTCTCGTTGCACTTTGACCTCTTTGTTGAGTTTCGCAAAAAGTCAGCAAGAAAATGTGATCTGGTAACACGTTGGTAACATTGGCTTCCTATTCTGGGCTCGTGACGTTCACCGCTTTTTTTAGCCCCAAGCACAGGAAGACTCAGATGCGAAAAACAACGTGTAGCCTAGGTCGATGGTCATTGCTGACCACGGTCGCCTTCATTCTTATCGTCAGTTTCGGCTCGCCCGCCCCGGCTGCGACGGCGACTGAGATGCTCGAAAAGGGCATCTATACCGAAGAAACCGTCGGTGATTTAGAGGCAGCGATCGCGGTCTACGAGAAAGTTGTGGGTCAGGGTAAGGATTCCATCAACGCCGCCGCCGAAGCTCAGTTGCGGATCGGTGTCTGTTACGAAAAGCAAGGCAAAGCCGACTTGGCCGCGAAAGCATTTCAAGCGGTCATCGACAACTTTCCCACCGCGACCGAGTTCGTTGGTCAGGCGAAGAGTCGATTGCCTGGTGCCGCCGAGTTATTGCCGGTGCCATGGGGCGACGGCGATGAAACTCAGTATGAATTGAAGTTGCAAAACGGAATGGGCATCGGCACCCAAATTTGGAGGGTGTCGAAGAGTGAGTTCAGCGGAAAACCGGCTTGGGAATGCAACACTTGGCAAGTCATTTCATTGAACGGGCAAAAGCACATCAGCGAAGTGTTCGCCGATCCCAAAACGTTTGCGCCAATCGAAAGCACTTGGTCACATACGTTGCTGGGCACCGCAACCGCCAAATACGGCAACGGCGAGGTGACGATCGAGATGGTGGGCAAGAGCGAACCGACGACACTAAAACTTGACGGCACCAACTATGACAACGAACAAGGATCGGAAGTTTTTCGGCGACTTCCGTTGGCCGTTGGATACAAGACCACCATGAACGTTGTTTCGTCGTTGGGATCCGCGAAGATTCCGTTGGGAATTGAAGTCGCCAAAATCGAGACGATTGAAGTACCGGCGGGCAAGTTCGAGTGTTTTCGAATGCAGCTCGACATTGGGCAAACCTTTTGGATCTCCAATGATGCCCATCGTTATGTCGTGCGTTTCGAAGCGGGCGGTGCATCGGCAGACCTGATTCGAGCTGGGCAACTGTCCAACGATGAAGTCACCAAGCTGGACTTCGAAGGTGTCACGGCTGCCGTGCCGGCGGGCTGGTTTTCGTACTCGCCGTCGAATCCTGGTGCAAGCAAAACGAAAAAGATGTACCTGATCGATCCCAAGTGTGTCGGTGACACTCGCGTCGAAGTCGGATCTCTAACGTCGATCAAGTCCGCGCACGACTCGCCCGCGGCGTGGATGCAAAACACGCTTGATGAATACAAGGAACGCATGCCGGGGTTCGCGATCGGAAAAGATGGAATCCAAACCATCAAAGTCGGTGACCGTGATGCTGCGGTCGCCGAGATTGAGTTCGTTGATGGCAAGCGCAAAATGAAGGGCCGGCGGATCTGTGTGTTCGGTGACTCGACCGCCGCTAACATTGGCTACATGGCCGAAACGGACGAGTTCCAAAGTCTGGCGAAGCCGTTTCAATCGATTGTCGACAGCATGAATGTGAAGTAGGGCAACCCAATGCCAAAAAGTGAACGCCTGGCGTGGCCGATCCTGTTGCTGCTGATGACGGTGCTGGTGCCGTCTGCGGGAGTCGTCTGGATGATGCGCGAGGCGGTCCGCAACGAACGGCTGGCGTCGAATCAACGATTGCGAGAGGCTTATCAGATTCAACTGGAAGCCGCCGGTCAGGCCGTGCGAGAGCGTTGGTCGAGCCAGGCATCGGCAAGGCAGCCATCGTTGGAGAATAGCGGTGCCCAGTCGCCCGCTCAGTTGTTCGCTGAAATTGTTTCTGGCGGCAGAGCGGACAGTGTGTTGATCACCGATGGTCAAGGAAACGTTCTCTATCCCGATCCACCACGTTCGATTGGGCGACACACCGAATCGATCGATCCGCTTTGGTTGAACGCCGAGAAACTTGAGTTCACCGATCGCCAGTTCGCCGAGGCTGCGAAAGCCTACGCTGAATTGGCCGAGCGTTCCGACGATGCGGTGGTCAGCGCGCGAGCGCGACGGGCTCAGGTGCGGTGTCTGCTAAAGGTCGACGATGATGCAGCCGCAATTCAGGTGCTGCAATCCCAGCGAACTTCTGCGCCGCTCGTCGATGCGGATGGTCGGTCGTTCGCGGCCGCAGCCGAGCTGCGGCTGATGGAACTCTTGCAACCAGAAACAGCGGCTTGGGTCGAAGTGCGCGACTCGTTGCATCAACGATTGGGGAATTATGACGACGTCATGATGACTTCGGCGCAGCGACAATTTTTGATGACCCAGGTGTCAAGGCTGAGTGACCGCTGGATTGATTGGCCGATGTACGGCGCCGAATTTTTGGCGGCGCAGGCCGCTGCAACCAAGGGGATCACCCAAGTCGATTCGCGTTTACAGCGATCCAGCTTGCCCGGTGTGTGGGTACGAGCATCTGCCGGCGGGCAAGTCATCGAACTGTTCCGGACCGAGACGCTTCGAGAAACGCTGTTGCAATGGGCCGGTGGATCGCCGCTGTCTGGCGGAGTCGCTTTTACGGCAACGGCACCAACCGAGACCTCTGGCAACTTGTTGGACACATCGCTTGGCGACGATCTGGGCCGATGGCGATTGGGGCTGACGATGACCGAAGGCGACTTGTTTGATGCTGTGTCCCAACAACGACGAGCGGTGCATCTTTGGATCGGGTTGTTGGTGATTGCGGTGACCTGCGTCCTTGCATGGCTGCTGGCAACGTCGCTAAAACGACGGTTGCGATTAGCACAACTAAAAAATGACCTCGTCGCCACAGTTTCTCACGAACTAAAAACGCCACTCGCGTCGACTCGTTTGCTTGTGGATACCTTGCTCGGTGCCAACGAGAACGAAAACGAGAACGAAAACGGTGACCATCAGGCCGATGCGAAACAGACTCGCGAGTATCTGCAGTTGATCAGTCACGAGAACGCGAGGCTGACGAGATTGATCGACAACTTTCTGACGTTCTCGCGAATGGATCAAGGTAAAGCGGCGATGGATTTTCAAGCCGTTGACGTCGGCGACTTGGTCAATCAAGCCGTGACGGTGTTTCGTGAACGCACCGGCATCGATGATGTCGCGTTGCAAGTTGCCGCCGTTCCCGATTCATCAGTCTCGGGCGATTTGGATTCACTGGTCACGGCCCTGGTCAATTTGTTGGAAAACGCATGGAAGTACAGCGAAGATCCGCGAACCATCACGGTGACGACGGCGGTGAATCAACAGCAAGTCTGTGTGGCGGTGAGTGACAATGGAATCGGAATGAGTGCCCGTGAGATCGATCGCGCGTTCGATCGTTTTTATCAAGTCGATCAACGCGTCTCGCGAACTCGCGGTGGCTGTGGATTGGGCCTCGGCATTGTCAAGGCGATTGCACAGTCGCACGGCGGCAGCGTCCAGGTCGAAAGCGAATCGGGCGTCGGCAGCCGTTTCGTTCTGTGCCTGCCAAAGTTAACGACGGTGACGGCATGACAAATCCACCACGTGTCTTGATCGTCGAAGATGACCCCACGCTGCTTCGCGGGTTGAGCGATAATTTCAGCGGCGCGGGATTCGCGGTCGAGACTGCGATCGACGGACAATCGGGTTTGGCAATGGTGTTGGCCGCGCCGCCCCAGTTGCTGTTGTTGGACATCATGCTGCCGCATCTGAACGGATTCGATTTGTGCCAGCGTGTTCGCAAAGCCGGCTTGGAGTTGCCGATCTTGATTTTGACGGCAAAAGGACAGGAAGACGACATCGTGCGAGGCTTGGAATTGGGCGCCGATGATTACATGACCAAACCCTTCGGCATTCGTGAACTGTTAGCTCGGGCCCAACGCTTGCTACGGTCACGGATTAGCCAAACGCAGAACTCGATCGTCATTGGCGACGTCTGCTTTGATCGTGAAGCTCGCACATTGGCGCGAAAGGGGAAAACGACTGCGTTGACCGCCAAGGAATTTCAACTGCTTGAATTTTTTGTCGCGCATCCTCATCGTGCTCTGACCCGCAGCAGCATTTTGGACAACGTCTGGGGGCGTTCGTTAATCGTCACCACGCGAAGTGT
>JBAUHR010000445.1:0-5345 GCA_049680385.1 Rubripirellula sp.
GAGTCGCGGGTCCACGTTGGGTTGCTCGTTGGGGTGCTCGATGGGTTGCTCGTTCACCATCCAGCCAGCCTTGATTACGGCTACCGATAACACGTCGCTTACGAAAAGTCGCTCAGTTCCAGCCACTTTTCTTCGCATTCGGCCAGTTCGGCATTCAGCTTCTCGATTTCCTCGTGCTGCTTCATTGCTTTTTCGGGATTCGTTTCCGTCAGCATTTTCTTTGACAGTTCTTTCTTTTCGTCATCCAGTCGGGCGATTTTCTTTTCGAGATTCTTGAGCTCTTTTTCAGCTTTTCGGCCGTCCTTGCCTCGTTCGCGGTGGATTTCGCCTTTGGCTTTGGGCGAATCGGCGGCAGCCGGCGGCGCCACCTTACCACGTTGGCGTTCGCCTTCGTCGATCTCGTCTTCGACGGTTTTTAAGTAGCTGTCGTAATCGCCAAAGTACGTTTTGGCGGTTCCGTCGCGGACTTCGATCACGCGAGTCGCAACGCGTCCGACGAAGTGGCGATCGTGGCTGGTGAAGATGACCGTGCCCTTGTACAGATCCATCGCTTCGGCGAGCGCCTCGACAGTCTCGACGTCCAAGTGGTTGCCCGGTTCGTCAAGCACCAAAACATTGGCCGTGCCCAACAGCAATCCAGCCATGCAAAGTCGTGCGCGTTCACCGCCCGAGAGCACCTTCACTTTTTTGTTGATGTGTTCGTCGCGGAACAGCAGCGCGCCGGCCATTGCCAACAACTCTTGCCGCGTCGTGCCGGCCATGCTGTTGTATTCAAGGTTTTCGATCACCGTTTGTTTTTCGTCTAGCGACGTGTAGACGTGCTGGGCGTACGTTCCGATCTCGACGCCATAGCCCCACTTCATCAGTCCGTCGACGGTGTCGAGCGAGTGGACGATCGTCCGCAGTAATGTCGTTTTACCTTGCCCGTTATCGCCGACGATCGCGACACGTTGACCGTGTTCTAGTTCGAAGTTGATGTTGTCGGCGATCGTAACGGCGTCGCCTTCTTTGCTGGCCGGATAGCCGATCGCCAAGTTCTCGCATCGCAGAACCGTGCCGCTGCGCGGTTCGACTCGCGGCGGACGGATGTAGACGGTTGGCTCGTCAACTTCGATCTCGGTCGTCTGCAATTTCTCGAGTTGTTTTGCCTTGCTGCGAGCCTGGCTGGCAGTCGCCGCGCTAGCGCGGTTCTTTTCGATGAACCGCTGCAATTGCTTTTGCTTGGCTTGAACGGTCGAGTTGACGCGTCGGTCATGTTCGCGGCGTTCTTCGCGGTATTCCAAGAACCCGTCGATCTTGCCCGGGTACATCGTCAGTTTGCCGCGCGAAAGTTCAAGCGTTTGAGAACAGGTGGCTTTCAAGAAAGCACGGTCGTGGCTGACGATCAGCGCGGCCTGTTTGAAGCTGCGCAGAAAGTGTTCTAGCAAGATCTGGGTCCGCAAGTCCAAGAAGTTGGTCGGTTCGTCCAGCATCAGCAGGTTGGGGTCATGCAGCAACAGCGCCGCCAATTTGACACGCGTTTGCCAACCGCCCGAGAGTTCCTTGACGGGGCCTTCCAGGTAGGCGCCTTTAAGTTCGAACTGGCCAGCCACTTCGCCGCATCGCCAATCCGGTTCGCCGCTGTCACGCATCAAGAAGTCGAGCGCCGATTCGCCAGCATTGAAGGGGTCATGTTGACGCAGGTAGCCGATCCGCAGCGACGGATGGTGGATGACTTCGCCTTTTTCAAGTTCTTCGTTGCCCAACAAGGCTCGCAGCAGCGTCGATTTTCCGGCTCCGTTGCGGCCGATGAAACCGACCTTTACGTCATCGACCAGGGATAGCTCGGCACCATCTAGCAAAATTTGGTCGCCGTAGCGTTTGTGAGCGTCACGAACTTGGATCAAAACAGCCATGGATTCAGAAATATCGAGAACGGATAGTGTGCGTGGACGTCCCGCCCCACTTGGCCTTGGGATGGTTGACCAGGGGCGTTGGAATTTGACCGGGGACGTTGGGATCCCAGGCGTTGGGATCACCGGCCAGAACCGTGTGTACCCAATGAGACGCCATAAGATGATCGGCCACGGAAAGTTTACAACCGGCCCTTGTCGCTCAACGCAGTCGTCAAGTGCAGTTGTCGAACGAACTTTGTTGGCTAAACGACCTAGTCGGCTGGCGAAAACACACGCTTCAAGGGTACCCTACGTGACAACGATTCTCTAAATTGCGCCTGACTCCGCCAGACGTCAAAATTTGAAAAAATCAAGTTGTCTTTGGCGTTTCCCCTCCGACCGGCCATGTGCCGCTGCCATGAATAGCTTCAGCTTGGATTACATCGATGATCTGTACGTCAAGTACGTTCAGGATCCCTCGAGCGTCTCCGAAACTTGGCGTCAGTACTTTGAACAGTTCTTCGTTGTCGGCACCACGACCAAACCGGCAGCTAAGCCAGCAGTGGCCAGCGGTGCGCTGTCCAGTGGTGCAGTGTCCAGTGGCTCTGGGACGCCAGCAGTAGCCGGCCCGCTAAAATCCGCCGGCAACGGGCAAGTCGCGCTACCGGTGGATTCTGCATCGCCCGCCGCGATGCGGAACGCCGAGGAGGCGATTTGGCTGTCACGGATCCAAGACCGTGTCAATAATCTGGTTCGTGAATACCGAGTTCGCGGGCACCTAACCGCAGATTTGGACCCGCTGGGTTTTGACCGTCCCGATCGGCCCAACCTCAGCCCCGAGGTTTACGGGCTGTCGGATGAAGACTTGAATTTACCCTTCGAGTCGATGGCGATCGAGAATGCCGGCGGAACGATCAAGTCGATCCTGAAACGGCTCCAGAACACGTACTGTCGTTCGATCGGTGCCCAGTTCATGCACATCAACCGTCGCAACATTCGCGATTGGTTGCAGCGTCGGATGGAAACGACCGAAAACCGCCTAGAACTCTCTCACGATGTCCAGCGCCGAATTTACGTTCGGTTGGCCGATGCGGCGATTTTCGAAGAATTCGTACGCCGGAAATTCGTCGGTGCCAAAACGTTCTCGCTCGAAGGTGCCGAAAGTCTGATCCCGTTGTTGGATTTGGCGCTCGAAAAAGCGGGCCAGCACAATGTCAAGGAAGTCGTCATGGGGATGGCCCACCGTGGCCGTTTGAACGTGATGGCGAACATTCTGAAAAAACGCGCGACCAACATTTTCTGGTCGTTTGATGATCCGACGCCGGAAATGAATCGTGGTGGCGGTGACGTGCGATATCACTTGGGTTACAGCAGCGATTGGAAAACCGCTGCGGGCGAGAACATTCACATCTCGTTGTGTTTCAACCCTAGCCACCTGGAATTCGTCAACACCGTTGCCCAAGGTCGCACACGCTGCAAGCAAGACCGCACCGGTGACGTTGATCGCAAAGAAGTGATGACGATCCTGATCCACGGTGACGCGGCATTCGCTGGCGAAGGCGTCGTGCAGGAAACGTTAAACCTAAGCGAATTGCCCGGATATCGCACCAATGGCACGCTGCACGTGGTCATCAACAACCAGGTCGGTTTTACCACCGAACCTTGCGATGGACGCAGCACGACCTACGCGACCGACATCGCCAAGATGCTGCAAGTTCCGATCTTTCACGTCAACGGCGAAGATCCCGAGGCCGTCGCGCAAGTGGTCTCGTTGGCCATGGACTTTCGCAAAGAATTCCACCGTGACGTGGTCATCGATCTGTACGCGTTCCGCCGCTGGGGTCACAACGAAGGCGACGAGCCTCGTTTCACTCAGCCTCGCATGTACGGCGAAATCGATGCTCGGGCGACGGTTCGCGAACAGTATCTTGGGCAGTTGCTGAAGCTTGGGAAGATTACGTCAGAGGAAGCCGAACAGATTCAGAAGGAACGCACCGAGAAACTTGAATCGGAATTCGAAGCCACCAAGCACGAAACGTTCGTTCCCGATACGCAAACGCTGGCGGCAAACTGGTCCGAGTATTTTGGTGGATCGGAACCAACCGAGCCGACTGACACGACGATGCCGATCGAAACGTTGTCAGAATTGCTCGACAAGGTGACTCGCTTACCGGCTGGATTCTCGTCGAACAAGAAGCTGAAGCGACCGATGGCTCAGAAGCGTGAGATGGCCAAGGGCACATTGCCGCTCGATTGGGCCAGCGCCGAAGCGGTCGCGTTCGCGACTCTGCTTGCCGACGGGCACCCGATCCGCATGACGGGGCAAGATTGCCAGCGCGGGACGTTCAGCCAGCGGCACGCGGTTCTTCACGACACCAAAGACGGTTCGACCTACACGCCGCTGAAACACCTGTCGCCTGACCAGGCCCCGCTTGAACTGTACAACAGCCCGCTTAGCGAAGCCGGTGTGCTTGGTTTCGAGTACGGGTACTCGCTGGACAATCCCGATGGTTTGACGATCTGGGAAGCCCAGTTCGGTGACTTTTGGAATTGTGCCCAAGTGATCGTGGACCAGTTCATTGCGTCGGCCGAAGACAAGTGGAATCGGCTTAGCGGTTTGGTGATGCTGTTGCCGCACGGGTTCGAAGGGCAAGGCCCCGAGCACTGTAGTGCTCGCCCGGAACGGTTCCTGGCAATGGCTGCGGAAGACAATATTCAAGTTTGCCAGCCGACCACGCCGGCCCAGTACTACCATCTGCTTCGCCGACAAGTGATCCGCAAGTGGCGTAAACCGCTGGTGGTGCTGACGCCCAAGAGTCTGCTGCGGCATCCTCGATGTGTTAGTCCGTTGAAGGTTCTGGCCAACGGCAGTTTCAAGAAGATTTTGCGAGATCGCAAAGTTTCGCTTGCCGATTCACGCCGCTTGTTGGTCTGCACCGGTAAGGTCTATTTCGACTTGCTCGAAGCACGCGAACAACGTGGCCTCGACGACGTCGCGATCATGCGGATCGAGCAGTTGTATCCGCTCAGTTCCGCCGAATTGATCGAAGCGTTCGAAGGCTATCCGAAAGGCAGCGAGATTTTTTGGGTGCAAGACGAGCCGACCAATATGGGCGCTTGGCCGTACTTGAAGCTGAACTTTGGCGATGACCTACAGGGCATCTATCCGCTGCGACGAGTCAGCCGAGTCGAATCGGCCAGCCCGAGTACCGGAAGTCTGGCGGCGCACAAGCTAGAGCAAGCCGACCTAATCAACGAAGCATTCGAAGGCCTATAAAACGGGCCACCCCACATGGACCCGCGACTCCGCTCGCGGGATCTCAACTGCAAAGCAGTTGGCAAAAAACGTACACCCAACCAGCGGAGTCGCAGGGCCACAACGGGTTGCAGGGACACAGCGGTGCCCCTTACTTGCCTTCTCTAAACGGGCCACCCAACGTGGACCCGCGACTCCGCTCGCGGGATCTCAAC
>JBAUHR010000446.1:0-15623 GCA_049680385.1 Rubripirellula sp.
TTGAGAATCTCTTCGCCGAGCCGTTTGCCGTCCCCTTGAGTATCCGCACTCATGGTTGTCTCCGGCTGGAGGCATCCCGTGATGCGAGCGATTCGCACGGACCGCAAAGAAGCTGCGTCGCGACAAGTGATGTCACGAAAAGAACGCAGGCGGCCGGCGAGGTTCGTTCGTCACGTCCTCACAGCGAAGACGTGCCGCCACAACTCATGTCGCGATGCCACAAACCGTGTGGCAACTCGCCGACCGAGGAAAATCACACGAGCCAGTCCATAGGTTCGTGCTGCCGATAGACCATCGTTCCGCCCAACTCCATCGACGCATCGAGGTACCGGCCCAGCGAAGCGTGATGCACGGTGATCTTCTCGATCGCCCGCGTCACTGCCATCGACACGGACTTGCGAACCTTCTCCGCGTCCGACTTCACTCGCCCGCGACCGTCCTTGCCAAATGCCGCCGACAATTCGGTTGTCAACGCATCTTGTTCGAGCTGAATTCGCTCCATCGTCGCCCGATCGTGATTCGCCTCCGCCAAACGCATGTCATCCAGCAGCATCAAGTACCGGCCGCGGTAGTCTTCCCGTGCCTGCTCGTCGATCACTTCACCGCTGGAGCCAGAGAGTTGCAGCGGATCAATCCCCAATCGCGATGCCAACAACGTCACCGCAGGAATCACTCGATTCGGCTGCGCCAACAAGCGAGCGAGATAGCCCATGCCGACCGAATCTTTCAAATGGGCAACCTTGCCTTCGTGACGCAGTTCCCAAAACTCGCCCTTGCAAAGGAACACGTTACCGTCAGTCCCATCCTCCCAACGGACCATCGAACGCACACGGTCGGCCTGAAAAACCGGCTTCGGTCCAGCAAACGAAAACGCATCCGACAATTTCACGACGCCTGCGAATTGATCCCAGGTCCGCTGAACAGAATCCGCAACAACGACGATCGTTCGCGATGGAACGATGCACTCGGCAATCCGATCGACATCGGATTCCCTGGCCAAAACGATCTCCAGACGCGCGCCGGCGACGATTAACTCGCCGATCAGCCACGCTCCATCAATCACGATCGCTCGGCATTTGCCGTCCGATTTGATCGCAGTCGCAAGTTCGTCTCCGACTTGCAAATCGTTGACGAACCACTGCCGAAGTCGATCCCGCTGGATCTGTTCCACGCCATCAATCACACACGACGTCATGAAACGGGCACGCGGACCGCGACCGATTCGCACTACCTCATGCACGCCACACCCGCATCCATTGATGGCTTGCACATGCGTCGCTGGTCCCATCGGCACCAAGAATCCGGCGTCAACAAGGCCCGTTGGATCGGTCTCGCCGAAAGCCCGCAAGTTGTCCGGCGTTACACGATTGGCATGACAGGGCAAATTAAGCAGCGGGAACAGCCACTTCGCTATCGACTGCACGGTCGATCTCCCAAAGTTTGAGATACCTTTCGCCGAGTTCACGTTGTTCGTCCGGTAGGTTCTTCAAGCTGCACCGGTTCGGGCAGGAGATTGAAAACTGCATTTTCGGAGGCAAGTCGGCATCGCTACGATCGAAATTGAATCGCAGCGTTACGCCATACAAGTGCATGATCGAACGCGGCACGTTCTCCGCATTCACCCATTGGTCAATCATCGACTGGAAGTCACGCGGACCAAGCTGTTGATCGGGTTTCAAGACCATCCGTCGCTGCGATCCACCCTTGGCACGAATGTTTGCCGAGACAACTTCAACACTCACGATGCCGTCCGCCGGATCGGTGGGGAACGAGAACTTTGGATCGAGCAAGACTCCCAATGCGTAGGGGTGAAGGTCCGGATCTTCCGGTGGCAACTCGATGCCCAAAATCACACGGGTAAAGATCTGCTGCAGCGGTTCGTAGACCTGTTTTCCCCCATGCACGAACATGTCCAGCGTCTTGAGATCCGCGCTCAACACAAACAAAACCTGAAACGCATGCGTCTCGCATACCCTCGCAAACTCGCCAGAGTCGACCACTTTCAGAAACGTGTTGGTGTAGTCGTCCAAGTACGCGAAGAAGTAGTGACTACCATCGGCACGCACCAAGTATTCGATCACGCATTGCCGGCCGCGCCCCTGGCCCGCTTGATAGAACGCAGCGACGCCGTTCTGCAACACGACCAAGTTGTCGGGATCCACATTCAGCGTGGCTTCGGGGACGTTGATCCGCCGAATCCAATAGCGACCGCCCGACACTTCATCTGCCTTCGCAAACTGGGAAGCGACTGACCACACCGCATCGGCCTGCAAGCACGTCCGCATCGCAATGTCGAATCGGCTCACGTCGCCGGCCAAGTCATCCAGCAGTGACGTATTCCCCTGACGATTCGCTTCCTCCATGATCGCTCGCACGCCATGATCGTTCGCCATGGAGAATACATCGTGCAAAATCAACATAATTGCCCGCCGTGGTTCGATGGGCATCGACTGCCACGCCGCAAAGATCGGTTCAATCTGTGTTTCTTTCAATTCGTTCCACGGCACATCGACCGTTTGCGATTGTCCTTCCAGCAGGTCTTCCAACAGTTCGTTGGAAACCTGCCGCAGGACGTACCGCGGATCAAAACTCTTCGACATTTGGATAGCTCCCCCAGATCAGTACAGCGTGCAGTACGCACTAAACACTCGAAACAAAAAGAAACGCCTTCGGAGGAAGGCGGTACAACGTACTCGACGCAAACTTCGATCGAAGCGAAGCGACTATGGAACGGGCCGCGGCGTTCCCTCGGTGACGAACAAACCGAGATATTCCAGTTGAATCCGCATCGCCTCGTCCGACACGGCAAATTGATCTGCCAGCGATTCGCAGAACACCTCGCGCATCAAACGGATCGGATCCGGATCGACTTCGATTCCGTCGGCGTCAATCATGAAGCGAACCGGCCCGACCGCCGGGACAAGTTCTTTAAGCTGGCGATCACAAATCGGCTCATCGCCGCCCGTCAATCCACGCCACGCCGGCCTCAGCAACCACTCCGGCATCAGCAAGCAACCGGCGAACTCATCAGCTTGTCGTTCGATCAACGGACGAGCGTGATCCTTGCGACAAATCACGTCCGGCATTTCACCGTCGCCATACAACACCGCACCTCCGTCGTCGTCCAAGAACAAGAACCGGTGCAACTGCCAGTGTGCGATTTCATGGGCGAGCGTGAAGTGGTATCGACCGAGAAGATCAGGAAAGCGATCAGGATTCAGTGCGTCGTCGATAAGAATGTGTTGCCGCGAGAACCAGATCGCACCGTGAACGCGACCGCCAAGCTGGCTCTGGAGATCCGAGAACCCGAACGTCAGCGGCAACACCGATGTCGTGACGTCTTCGATTTCGATTGGCGGTTTCGTGATCGGCCCAAGTCGCTTTGCGTACTCTGCCAGCACCGCGTCGGCCTCGGCAGCGATCTGGCGAGACGACAGCGGCGGCACTTCGATTCCCTGTGCCAACAAATCAACGACCATCGTCACTTCCCCCGCTTTTTCATTTTCCGAATTTGTTCTTTGATGACTTCAAATTGTTTGGGTGAAAGCCCAGTCGCTAGCCGCATCAATTCCGGCATATCCTTTGGGTGTTGCCGCACCATGACATCCACATCGTCTGGCACACGATCGGCCAACCGAATCCATTCGTCTGGATCCTCGCCCAGCAACTCGGCGATCTTTGTGACACGATCCGCCGTCGGCGGCGCGAAGTGATCCTGTTCGACCTGCGACAAATAGGTTGCCGACACGCCGATCATCTCCGCAAACTTGCGCAGCGTGATCTTCTTCGCCATTCGTTTCTCGCGCAGCACCGCGCCGAACGACTTCGCACCACGAGTCTTTGTCATCGCGCAGGCCTCCCCGCCGAACGCTCGCCCGAAATCCACTGCATCCAAACCATGGCAATCTCCATCAACCACTTTCTCCCTCGGAAACCGGCCAAAACACGATCCGCCGGCCTCCGCTGTGTATCGTGCACTAAACACTGCAATCATCTTATCCCTTGCCCACAAACCCGGACAATCCCCCAACACAGAATTTTGCTAGCAATTCCGCCAGCCCCGATCATTGAAGCCGACGCGAGTGACACGTCTGGTCACCGTCGAGCAAAATACAACCGTTTTGGAAGCACTTCCTGAGACCAAAACCATGAAGACTTAGACAACTTTTCCACCAACGCATACAATGCAAGCAAATCACCGTCTGCTGTGGTGAACTCAACAATTTAGGATCTTGGACTCGAACGGAATGCCGAGTTATTTTCAGAAAAATGCACGGAAGGTTGATCTTCTGCCTGCCGATTACGACGGGTTTCGGAATTCCCAACTTGGTGCGTCCGCCGCCCTGATTTCGCACGCAACCAATGCGAATGACGAAGCAGTCATAGTGCTGCCAACCGGCACAGGTAAAACTGCGGTTTTGCAGGTGACTCCCTACCTTTGGCAAGCTCGACGCACGCTCGTGATCACTCCATCTAAGCTCGTGCGAGAGCAGATCGCAGACGGATTTCGCGAACTTGGCCTGTTGAAATCGCTTGGGATTCTGCCAAGCAGTCTCGGATGCCCAAGTGTCCATGTCGTGGACGGGCACCTGCGAACGCTGGCTGACTGGAATGCCCTTAAAAAGTCTGACGTTGTAGTCACGACTCCGATGAGTGCATCGCCGTCGATCGAAGAGATTGCTCAGCCGCCTGAACAACTCTTTGACTTGGTGCTAGTTGATGAAGCCCATCACACGCCAGCCACCTCCTACGCAGCATTGATGAACGCTTTTCCTAACGCGAGGAAGGCGTTATTCACAGCGACGCCATTTCGGCGGGACCGCAAACGACTGCCAGGCCGCATCGTCTACAACTACAGCCTGAAGCAAGCCATTGACGACGGCACCTACGGCGAGGTGCAGTTCGTGCCGTGCAATCCTAGGGAAGGGCAGAGCGCTGACATCGCCATCGCAAAGAGCATTGAAGACGCTTTTCTATCCGATCGAAAAGCCGGCCTCGACCATCGTGTCATGGTCCGCACGGATAGCAAGGCTCGAGGAAAAGAACTCGCCAAGCTCTATTCCGACAAGACCAAGCTGCGGTTGCAATTGGTCACAGGCGATCATTCTTTATCGCACGTTCAACGTGTCATCAAGCACCTCAACGCCGGCGACCTCGACGGCATCGTCTGCGTTGATATGTTCGCGGAAGGCGTCGATTTCCCCCGTCTCAAACTTGCTGCGCTACACTCGCCACACAAGTCACTCGCCGTCACACTTCAGTTCATCGGCCGCTTCGCACGCACCAACGCCGATGGCATTGGAACAGCAAAGTTTTTCGCTGTTCCGCAGGAGATTAACGATGAAGTGCAATTGCTCTACCAGTTCGGTGCCAGTTGGGAAGAGCTTGTCGCCAACCTCTCGGATGCTCGGATCGAACAAGAACAGGCGATTCGCGAAGGCTTGGCTTCGTTTGAAGATGATCAACGAAAGTCGCTTGAGGAAGTTGACCTGACCGTTGATGCGATTCGTCCGTACTTTCATACGAAGATCCTCAAAGTGAAGGAGCCGCCTGATTTCGATGCAGCTCCGATGGTGCCACGCGATTGCGAACTCCTTCTTGACTCGACATCGCAAGTCTTGAACTCACGCATTGTTGTCTATCAGCGGCAGACGAAGCCCAAGTGGCTGGAAGTCGAAGCGTTGGTCGACCGTAAGAATTTGTTCTACCTCGTTCACTACCATCAGAAGTCCGGACTGCTATTCATCAATTCGGTTGAGCATTCCAACGAGGTGTATGACCGCATCATTGAGAGCATGTACGACGAAGACGTTGTCGCCCTTCCATTGGATCACGACATGGCGAGCCGCGCATGGCGGATGATTCAACATCCGAAGTTTTACAATGTCGGACTTCGCAACGGAGCACCGGGTTCGCAAGACGAGAGCTATCGGACCATGACCGGTTCGTCAGCGGATCGAAATGTCAATCAAACCGATATTTCGTCGCGGTTTCGCGGACACTTGTTCGGCGGCGGTGAATCAGGCGAAAACGGTTCACAGAAAGAGACGCTCGGGGTGACGGCATCCTCGAAAGCATGGAGCAATCGGTATGCATTGATTCCGGAGTTCATCCAGTGGTGTGAACGGTTGGCAAAGGAAATCGAAGATGCACGCCCGGTTGTTACTGGGTCGCGGATTGATCAGCTCACTACCGGGAAAACGATCACGGAACTGCCAAAACCAGTCGTTGCCGCAACGTGGCCGATGGACGTCTTCACGAACATGCGAACGATACGAATTGGCAACGATCCTGCCGAACGCGACCTGACCGAGTTTGATCTGGAGGTCACTTCGGACCCCACCGGAGAGCATGCGTACGAATTGAACCTTGTCGAGGATGCGAACATCATCGCGACGTTCGGGTTCGATCTTAATCACTCCGCAGCTTGCACCCAGATTTTGGGACCAGTTTGTCGGATGGAAAGCTCCATGGGTGAAGGCACATTGGCTCGATACTTCCAGGTTGAGAATCCAGCCGTGTTCTTGGCTGATTTCTCGCAGGTGGTGGGCAATCGCTTCTTCAAACGCCAGAGCACGATCCGGCTCGATCGAAACCTGATTCAAGTCCAAAGCAGGTTTGAGACGGACGTCGACATCGCGACGGAGTTTGGCCCGACGACGGGAAATCGGCTTTCCGTTCACGACTTTACAGAACAAGAATTCAAGGCGATGAAAGCTGACGTGTTGATTTACGATCACAGGTCGGGCGAAGTTGCTGACTATGTCGCGATCAGCGAAGCCGATGATGTGGTGACTTGTCGTTTGGCTCATTGTAAGGCGTCAGGTTCGCCCAAGGCAGGTTGCCGAGTCGACGACGCATATGAGATTGCCGGCCAAATCGTGAAGTGCCTGCACTACGGACGCCACCCCGCGATGCTTTCTCAAAAATTGGTTTCGCGCACGTCAGGGAACTCGAAATTCATCACCGGATCGACACCCAAGCTCGAACGCATCATGCGCGCCGCCGAACGAAAGAGATTCGACTTCCGCATTTGCCTTGTACAACCAGGCATCAGCGCCAGCAAGATGAACGACCAAGTCAGCGACGTTTTCGCGGCGGCAAGCGACTACGTCCAAGCCCACACTGGCGCACCGCCCATGTTCTGGTTTTCACCATAGATTATCACCCAAGTACGTCAGCACATGAGCAATACAGAACAACCTAAAAGGGGTGAATTCCCGTTCCAGGAAGTAGGCCCAGGCAAGACCAATGGATTCCAGGCTTGGGTTCGAGATCACTCCAGCTATTTGACCGCTGGCGGCATCGCTGATCAGTTGGCGAGCATGGGAAGCTATGCGTGGGGAACGCTCAAGAATTTCTTGTGCCTCTCACCAGTATTCTTGTTCGCGTCTCTTGCGTACGGGTGGTCTCACTTCGCGAATTTGGAGCGTCCCTATTGCTTGATCTTCACGGTAGCAACCGTTGTTTCGGCGTTCGCGATTTTCATCGATCGCGAAAAATGTCAACCTTCGTGGTGGATCTTTGGCAAGGCCAACAGAGCCCGTCTGGCAAGGTGCGGCGGATGGCTAATACTTGGACTTTTGATCGGGCTAGTATCAATGACGGTTCCCTTGTCCGTTGAGTTACTGCGAGAGCACGTTCACGGGTTCGATTGGACTTGGACTAAGGCAATCACCTTCTTAACCGGCGGCTTCGGTGCGATTGTGGCAGCGCAGCGGGCCGTTCCATTGTCGTCCGGGGTGCAGAAACAGCTTGCGGCTGTTGTCTTTGGACTGCTCGGCGTTGGCTTTCTATTTTCCACACTAGTCGGGCTGACGTACTTCTTCGTCTACGGCAATGTGCTGGGGCCGTTGCCGGCAATGACGTTTTGGTTCTCACGGACACCAGAATCAACCATTTTAGCTTTCACCTTGGCTGTGTTGGGGGTCTTCGTTGCCATCAAACTTGTGCGTGCCTGGCAAGGATTGGGATCGTCAAGTTTGGTCGTCTCTCTGATTTTCTGCGTTTTGCCATTCGTGCTCTTCTACGTAATCAGCAGCGACAACGGTTTCGGTCCACGAATCCATGGCGTGACGACGAGTATAGGCAAACTATCCCGTCCGCTTGCGTTGATCGTCGATAAGCCATTCGACGATTCGCAGTTGACGCCCAGGCATGCAAAACGAATTGCTCATTTGAAGAACCAGCTTCAAGGCCTCAACGATTACTTTGAAACACAGCCACCCGAACAGTCGGAGGTCGATGAACGAAATTCGTATCATCCGCAAATGTCGGGCGTAGAGAAGTACGCAGGGGATGCTACGCAACCAAGTGATTCAGGCGATGAGGAAGAACCTGCGCAAGCACATCCCTACGAGCTAACTGAGTTCACGAAAACTTACTTCTCAATGGCGCACCATTTCGTCGTAGATGGTTACTCATTAATCGATATGGATCCGTTGGAGAAGGCAAGATTCCGCCAAGCGATGGCACAACTGGATCGTGTCGGACTTGTTCGTTTAGCCCAATTCCGGGGCGATGCTGGCGTGTCCAAAAATCCCGATGAATTGTCGAAGGCGATGCAGGAAGATTGCTTGGCGGCGGTCGTTCGAGCGACCGTTCAGAACCAAGCATTGATTCTGAAAGGCGACAACGCCACGAGCCTCGACGAAGCTGTTGCTGATGCGCGTGCCAAGAAAGCTCTAGAAGGTCTTCAACAAGTTCACGTCACCGCGCTGCATCAGACCGAGTTTGCGAAACTTACCGGCGCTGTGGTTCCCAAACTTGGAATTTCAGAACGCAAAACATCATCAGCGAAAGGCAGTTTAACTCTGATCCCGGAGTCAGCAGAACTCGAGGAATTTGAGGAGCCAATCAAAGAAGGATTGTTGGCTCGTTATCTAAGCGACGAATCGAATACACTTCCCCAGGATGATGCCATTCCAGTAGTCAATGGCTTAGCGGAAGACATTGTCGCGGATGCCGTTGGCTTCGAGCGGGTGCGACGGTCACGCATTACGGGTGACCTTTCCGCGATGCTGGATGATGTTGCTGCAGAACTTAGAAAGGAGTCGAAGGGCGAATCACCGACTGCTGATCCTGCGTCCAAAGTGCCTGGCTATCTTCGCAGATTGTTGGTGCAAGTCGTGATCACCGGCAAGAAATCTGAGCGGGAGCGGGCACTCGGAATTCTAGCCGACCTTTCCGTTCCCGAGGTCGACTCAAACGCAACCGAAGCAGTACAAAAGCAGCAATATTCCACCCGTATCGCATCAGCTTTCGACGACTCCGAATTGATCGACATCGCGATGATGAAGTTCATCCCAGCTGACGCGGGCACGCCGGCGTTGCTGCCCGCCGATCAACTCGTCATGAACATTGCCGCCGGCAAAGAGGGTGATCTGTACGAACTTGAGAACATCCGGCACGACTTAGCCGCGCAATCGGCCTCGCTCAAGGCAGGTCTCTACCTGTTCCTCGCCGGCGTCCTCGGTGTCTTTGCATTTTTTACGGATGTCAATTCAACGTCGATCAACGGATTCTACCGCGACCATTTGGCTCAAGCGTTTCTGCTGCGTGATGACAAAGGAACGATTAGCAACGACAGCAAAGTCTTACTTACGGACCTCAGCCCACCTGGTTCTCGCGCGCCGTACTTATTGATCAACACAGCGATGAACATGCAGGCGTGCGGTCAACTGAATCTACGTGATCGACGCAGTGAGTTTTTCGTCTTCTCCAAGTTGTTCAGCGGTAGCAAGCAAACCGGCTACATCACGACCAAGGCGATCCAAGCCGCCTACCCGCAAATTACGCTATCGACGGCAATTGCAATCTCTGCAGCGGCGGCGGCTCCTAACATGGGTCGCAACACCAACGGATTGCTAACGATGCTAATGGGACTTCTGAACATCCGGCTCGGCTACTGGGTGCCAAATCCGAGGCTTTTGCAAAAAGACACTCTGAGTTTTGCCGATGTTGTCTGGTTGGAATTGCGAATTCAGGTCTTTCCGCGACGCCACACCGTCTACGGTCAAGGCGATCTACGCTTGGTGCTACCAGAAAAAGACAGCGATCTGCTGGCAGCGAATTTGGTAGGCCTTGGGTTCTCCGGTGGTGGAATTCGTTCAGCGTCCATCAACCTTGGGATCGCACAAGTTCTTTATCGCGAAGGCATCTTCGCCCATGTGGATTACCTTTCAACCGTGTCCGGCGGTGGTTACACCGGATCCGCGATCGCGACTTTGATGCGTCATTTGCCGGTCAATTTACCAACATCGTCCGAATCTTTCGTTGCGATCAAAGAGCAAGCAGAACAAGAAATCGAAAAGCTGGCGGCGATCCAAGCCAACGAGAAGCCAGTCGGACGGCACCGCTTGCCGGTGTTGAATTTCGGTCGTGAATTAGTCAGTTGCCTGCATGACAAAAGCGACTGGGTGAACCTTTCCGATGGCGGTCACATCGAGAACCTCGCCGCAATTGAATTGCTTCGAAGACGTTGCAAGATCGTCATCGTGGGTGACGGCGAGGCCGACCCTCAACACAGCTTCAACGGGCTAGCCACGCTGGTGAGGCTAGCGAAGCTAGAGTTGGATACTGTCATTGACATCAACGTTGACAAGATTCGTCTCGTCAAACCAAAAGAAGAAGATCAGCCCAAGGTTTGCAAGTCGAACTTCGCCGTCGGCCGAATCATCTACCCCGGCGATGGTGATGAGGAATCTCGGATCGGTTATCTCCTTTATCTCAAATCATCGTTTATCGGGAACGAAGAAGTCCTGATTCGCGAGTACCGCGACCGCAACGAGGACTTTCCCCACCAAACCACCGCCGATCAATTCTTCGACATCGGTCAGTTCGAGGCCTATCGGCATCTGGGGCAAGCCATTGCGAACGAGGCAATCAAAGAGCTGTCTGGCGGCAAATCATCCGATGAGGATCAGCCGACTACTATTGCCGTAGACCTGCGTGACTATGACGCTTTTGAATCGGCGCTTAGCCGCTCAGCACCAAGCAATGACTGATTTTGGCCCCGAGCGTGACTAAACCGCTGCAATTTCGATCCACATCTCTCGCTGTCGGTCGAAGTCGATTTCGCTGCAGACCGGTCGCAGTATCTTTTCGTGAATGTGGCTGCGGCCGGTGGTTTCTAGCTGGAGGTTGAGCAGAGCTTCCTGGATGTCAGGGGCGAGCAGCGAGAGGGCTCGGATTTGGGACATGCGGGGTTGAGTGACGTCGTAGAGGATTGCCAGCTCGGTTGCGTCTTTGGCTTCGCCGCTGCGGATCATCTCGTCGAACTGAATTGCCAGCGCCATCAGCCGCGATACTCGCGGGATCTTGCCTCGGCGTTGCGGCTTGGCTTCGGCTTCGTCATCCCCGACGGGTTTGATGGTGCGACGACTACGGGCCTTCAGCGTGACGGCGACTTTGCGTTTGATTGTGGTCATCCAGTTGCCTCGTTGGATTCGGGTTCGGGGTTCATCGTCTGCGTCAGCGACTTGATACCGGACGGATGCAGCGTGATCGCGATGGTGCTGTCTTCGGCATCGAACTGGACTCGTTCGACCAGTAAGTTCAACACTTGGATTTGTTCCGTCGTCGTCAACGCTTTCCATACGTTGTTGAAGTCAGCGAAAGCGGCGTTGATGTCGAGTTCGCTGAAGTGTTGTTCGCGAAGCGATTCAGCATCGCTGCGCACCGTCGCGAGCGTTCGTTCGACTTGGGCGATCTGTTCGTGAAGTGTCGCCAATCGGTCGGTCGCGACACTGGTCGTGGATGCATCGACGGCCATTCGCTCGATCTCCTCTTGGCAACGCGTCAGACGTGCGATCAACGATCGTTCCTGTGCAGCCAAACCTTCCAACTCGGACTCGCATAGTGCTCGAGATTGCTGCAATACGTCTCGGCGCAGCTCTGCGTCCGAAGCGATGCATCGAATGTGGTCGACTACCGCTTCCTCCATCTCCGCAGCCGGCAGTGTCGGAAAATTGCAATTCTTGTAACCACGTTTGATCGCTGTTTGACAGGTGTAGTATCGGTACACTCGCGAATCTCGACGAGCCACGTTGTGGACCATCGCCTTCTGGCACTGCGGGCAGACCAACAAACCACGCAGCAGCGCGTCATATTTGTTCGCGATACGCTTCCCCTTGCCGCGATTGTTGCTTCGCAACAACGTTTGCACCGCATCGAAGACCTTCTTATCAACGATGGCCTGATGCTCGCCCTTGAACGTTTCTTCCTTGTGTTTGATCCGGCCGTTGTAGAGCGGATTGGTCAGCAGCGAGTGGACCGATGATTTATCAAACAAGTATCCGCCGCGTGCTTTTCCGCTACGTGTTCGCCATGATTTATTGAACCATCGCAGTCGCTCCAGTTCCTCGACGACCGGCAACAGCGACTGCATCTCCAAATACATCGCAAAGATTCGTCGTACGTGAACGGCTTCGTCGGGGTTGATGACCAACTTCGGACTCGGCCCAGTGCGGTCGACGTCGTAGCCCAAAACGGGAATGCCGCCGGCCCATTTGCCACGCCGCCGCTGGCCCGCAATCTTGTCCCGAATCCGCTCGCCAATAATCTCTCGCTCGAATTGGGCAAAAGAAAGCAAGATGTTCAACGTCAATCGCCCCATCGAGTGGGTCGTGTTGAAGTGCTGAGTCACGCTGACAAACGAGACGTTCTGTTCATCGAAGGTGCCCATGATTCGCGAGAAGTCGAGCAACGAGCGGCTGAGTCGGTCAACTTTGTAGACGACGACGCAGTCGATTTCGCCGGCCTCGATGTCGGCCAACAAGCGAGCCATTGCGGGTCGCTTCAGATTGCTTCCCGAGTACCCGCCATCATCGTAGCGATTGGGCATCGCCACCCAGCCTTCTTGTGATTGGCTGGCGATATAGTTCTCGGCCGCATCTCGCTGCGAATCGAGCGAGTTAAATTCCTGTTGCAAGCCTTCTTCGTGCGACTTGCGTGTGTAGATGGCACACCGAATCGTCGCCGGTTTGTTGTTGGATGCTTCACTCATTCTGGTTTCCTCCCCAAGCGAAAGAACACGAACCCGTTGTAGCTGCATCCGGACACCTCTTTCGCGATCGCCGTGAGCGACCGAAACCGCTTGCCCTCGAATTCAAACCCGTCGGTCAGCACCAAGACGCGGACCATCCGCCCTTTGTGCAAACGCTCCACGTAATTGCCCGGCGGTGGTAATCGCGGATCCCAGTCGGTGTATCCGTCTTCCTGCGGCGGCACGCGTCGCAGGGTCTTCAACGCTTCCGGCTTGGGGGCGGTAACGCGGACGTCTGCGTTCATCGCCAGCTGCTTGGCCCGCTGTCGCGCTGCGACGCTCAGTCCGCCTTCGTCATTGACCTGCAGTCGCCATGCGATCCGCCGCAGCAGGTATCGCCGATGCCTGCTGCGACACTCCTCATCGAACACGGCTTCGTACTTCGCGATCAGTTGGTCAATCGTCAAGTCGTGGAGTGCCGCAATCTCCAATCGTGTTGCTGGTTTCATCGCGTTGCCTCCGGCTTTGTATTGCCGTGCTGCTCACTCGACGCCTTGTCGTCGATGGTCGCGGGATGGGCTTGTTCGCCATCGACCGTGGTTTCGCCAGCTGCATCCATCGCTCGAACTCGGGCGACGCCGCGGGCCAGGATGGCGGCAACTTGTTCGTCGTTTGTGTTGTTCATTCAGTTCTCCACCGAATCGTTGTCTGTTCTTCGATCGTCTTTCGGACCATCCGAGAGACCGTTTGGAACAGAGAGCGGTGAGTCGGGACAGAACTCAAGCCGAGTGGGTAAAGAGTTCGCAGAACTCTTCAAAACAGGCGACGGATTGCGCAAACGCCACCGCAAAACGCCCCGCGCCAAAGCGGCGGCAAGTTGTCGCCGCCGCTCGGCCGGCGAGAGTGCCGAGTCATTCAAAGAAGGAGAGATAGAGTCACCGTTTGGAAACGAGCATCGAAGTTACCGAGCCAGACCAAACGGCCCAGCCAGGTAACCTATGCCGCGATTTCCGTCTCCTGCGCACCGAAGAATGGAAGTCATCCAAAAGGCCAACCACACCCCGACCCAAGAACCACAGTGCGCAGCAAACCAAAACAATTCTCAAAGTATTTCGCAGGTAATCACGCCCCATTGCATGACCCAAGAAGCCATTCTACGATCGCGCTTGATTACCGCTTGATCCCCACAACTTCTTAGAACGGTTGGAACTAGTTCCGACCGTCGGGTAAACGAAAAGCCGACGTGTTTTGCACGTCGGCTTTTTTCGTTTTATCCCGTTATCTACGAACGACTTGCGCCGATTGGCCGGGGGCGGTTTTCTTTCTCGGTTCTGGTTGAGAGATGACCCGAGAAAGGGTCGGTGGCGGCGGGAACCGGTTCTGGGGCGGATTTCTTACGTTCTCCGTTTCTTAGACCTCTTGGGTTACGAGCTGTTCGGTTCTCTCTTTGGGTCGGGTTGGGAAACGCATCTGACGCTGCAAATCGTTCGTCTTTCTGGGTCGTGACCGATTGAGACGGCCAGACGGTCGCTCAAAATCACCCGATCGCGTTAAGTTGATTTGGAGAAGCCGAGAAAAGTGTTTTCGCGTTTGAGAGCCGCTGTTGAAGTATCCGACTATCCCCGACGGCCGCTACTTTGTCCACCAAGAACGTCTGTGGCGTTGCACGAATCCGAACCTTGACGAGGCCGAGCGTCGGAGGTTTGTGAATGAATTGATGGCCGCTCGTCGCCAGGTTTTCGTCGCCAAACGGGCCGACGATGATGCCGCCCTGACCGTCGCACGTGCCCGCGTGAACGCCGCCAAAATTTCTCTCGGAGAACGCGGCCCGACTTGGTGGGATGACGACACCGACTTCACCCGGTGCCTGGTTAAGAACACACCCTACGCCAAATGGTGGGCAGAACGAGACGCCTGATCAGGGTTTCGTCGCGGCGAAGTGAACGCTCAGCCGTCCAGCAGGACTTGGCCGACGACGCCGAGCAGAAACCCCAGCACGGCTCCGACGGCGGGCAGCTTGCGGTCGCCGTCTTTGGCTTGCGGTGCCAGATCTTGGAACGTCAGATACAAAATTCCGCTGGCGGCAAACAGCATGATGAATGCGACCAGTTTGGGGTACGCCGACAGATAGCTGAATCCGATCCAACCGGCGATCGGTCCCAGCGGCACCAACGCACACAGCAACCCGACGATCTTCCAATCGGAACTTCCGCCGCTGGCTTTCAACTCTCGAAACGAATTGAAACCCTCGGGCAAGTTTTGCAACCCGATCAAGATCGCCAGCAACGCGCCCGTGCTTTCGCCATGAGCGAACGCCGCGCCCAACGCGATCGCTTCGGGAACGAAATCCGACACCATCGCGACCAACTGAGCCGCCGAACTCTTCGATCGAGCCAGCACCGTTTCCAAACCCCAAAACGCGATGCCACCGATCAAGAACGCCAGCACGATCCAGCCGAGCGATAACTCTCGCACGCCCTCAGGCACCAACACCAACGCGACCGCCGAGATCAACACGCCGCCGCCGAACGCGATCACGCTGTGCCGGAACTCGTCCTCGATCCACTGCGGCGAAATCCGCTCAAACATCGCGAGCACGCCACCGACCGGCATCGCCGCCCCCGCGATCGTCGTCATC
>JBAUHR010000447.1:0-1750 GCA_049680385.1 Rubripirellula sp.
TGATGGTTCATTTCGTCGGTCGCGGCCGACACCGCGTCGAGCCACTTGGCATCGCCGAATTTGTCTTTGTATTCTGGGCGTGAGTGGGCAAAGATGATGTGCCGCGAGCTGTTTACCACTGCCCCCAACCCTGATGCGTCAAAGCCGGCCTTCACGTCGTCGGCCGAACCGCCCTGCGCACCGAAACCAGGAATCAAAATCCAAGCACCTCGCATTGCCGATCGCATTTCGGCTAGCTGTTCGGGATACGTCGCGCCAACGACCGCGCCGACTGGGCCGTAACCCGACTTGCCGACCCGAGTCGCATTCAGCTCGCTGACCAGTTCGGCAACCGACGCGTAAATGGTCTTGCCATCACAGACTCGGTCCTGCAGCAGACCGCCACCGGGATTGGATGTCTTGACCAGCACAAAAATCCCGGCATCGCGAGCGTCGCAGACTTCGACAAATGGCTCCAGCGAATCGCGTCCCAAATAGGGGCTAACGGTCAACGAATCGCTGCCCCAGGGACTTTCGTTGCCCAGGTAGGCGTCTGCGTAAGCGGTCGCGGTACTGCCAATGTCGTTACGTTTTCCGTCCGTGATCACCAACAACCCGGCTTTGCGAGCATGCGCGATCACCTGACCAAGGGACACCATGCCGGCCGGGCCTAGCTGTTCAAAGAACGCAGCCTGAGGCTTGACGCAGGCGACGCGTCCGGCGACGACGTCGATGATTTCGGTGCAAAACTGGGTATAGGCCGCCGCCCAAGCATCGGGCGAATCCGCCGAGACATTGTCGCGAATCGAGGCGGGCAATTGCGATTTCCGCGGATCCAGGCCAACGCAGGTAACGGATCCCGATGCTTGAACTGCTTCAGCCAATCGATCTGCAAAACTCATCAAATTTCCAATCCAAGAAACGGCGACCCTAAAACGGTCAAAGTAAAACCCGGCCGCGCTTCTGGTAAGGTCACCTAGCAAGCTCTCAGATCGTTCATTAGAATGTGCCCTCACCAAATTTCGGGCCGTAGCGCAGTTGGTAGCGCGCTTGACTGGGGGTCAAGAGGTCGCAGGTTCAACTCCTGTCGGCCCGATTCTTTCGAGGACATCGTCTTCTCTTGGCCGAAACCTCTTTTCGGCAATCGCTTGATCGAGCGAAACCAAATGGCAAACGGTCGCCGATCCGCTCAGCCGGTTCGCAGCTGTCAGGAAGGCCGGTATCAGTCGACGAGAATCGCGTTTTCAGCCACCCATCCGCGAATTCTAAGTGACCGCCCGTAAATAAGTCGCCCGAATCTCAGCGGTAGAGCGCGAGCCCAACACCGCTAAATCAACTCTCTCTGGCTTCTCCTCTCCGCCGAAGAGGTCGTGCGGTATTCCTTCACCAACCGTTTCAAGTTGGACCTGATCCTAAGCGGGGGGAAGATCCCAACTCTGCCCTCTCTCCTCGCTGACGTTCGACTTTCCCAAGGGACATTGGAATCAACCCATCTTTCACCTCCCCCGAGGGGAGGTCGGACGCCGTAGCGGCCGGGTGGGGCAACCGTGGATTGGGTTGATTTTCACTCATAAGCCCGCTTCGCCTCGCCGTCCGTTTGCGCAGGCAATAGGCAACACCCGCGTGACATGCGATCGCACGCAATACGGACTCCACGTCATGGAACACATCTTCGTTTGTGAATCGCACAACTTTCCAGCCAAGATTTTCGAGGTATCGCTGGCGAAGGAGATCCTTTTCTTGAATAACATCGTGGTACTGGCCATCGAGT
>JBAUHR010000448.1:0-1574 GCA_049680385.1 Rubripirellula sp.
GCCCAAATCAATGCGAATGACGCTGCGAACCTGGCTCGGCCGCGAACTGGTCCGTGCCCGTCTGTATGACGAAGCCCTGCCAGTGATCGCCGAAGTCGACCCCGTCGAATCAATCGACCCAGCGGCCGCACTGTATTACCGCGGTGCTTGCTACCACGCGTTGATGATGAAGAAAGAGGCGTTAGCGGATCTGCGACGCCTGCTTGAAAACAAAGACCAGGCGCCCGTTCGGTTCACCCGCACGGCTCAGTTGATGGTTGCTGACATCAAGGGACTCGAAGAAGACTCATTGGACGAGATTTCGCGGTTGATGACCGACGTGACTCGGCGATTGGACCTGGGCCACACGTCCGATACGACTGAAAAGCAAGAACAAAAGATCATCGACAAGCTGACCAAGCTGATCGACAAAATCGAAGAACAACAGAAACAGCAACAACAGCAGCAGCAACAACAATCCGGCGGAAACCCCAGCGGCGGTGGTTCCCAGGGCAGCCCGATGCAAGACAGCAACATCGCGGGCGGTGGTGGCAACGGCGACGTTGACCGCAAAGGAATCGACGCCAAAGACGGCTGGGGCAACCTGCCACCGGCCGAGCGAAATCAGGCGTTGCAACAGATCAGCCGCGACCTGCCAACTCACTATCGCGAAGCCATCGAGGCGTACTTTCGCAAATTGGCGACCGACGGATCCTGAAATCGGGCTCTGGCGGCGGTCGACCGTAAATCGATCGACCGCCATTTGACAACGGTCATTGAACGCGAGTGCTTTTGCCGCTATCTTCGCACTCTTCCCAAACGTGCCTTAGGCTGCGCCCGTACTGATGGGCTTTGAAATCAGCAGCCAAAAATCCGGCACATGTCCACTGCGACCCGATCGGGCACGTCCATCGGTCGTCCCCCCCGGGACTCACCAGGTAAAGAGAACGACTCAGTATGAGCGTCGATTTAGAAGCAATCGCCCAACGCGGGCATTGTGAAATTTCAAGTTTGCGTTTGGCACTTCCGCTCCTTGAACAAGGATACACGCCGCCTTTTTTGGCGCGGTATCGGCGTGACGAACTGGGCGGCTTGGACGAATCGAGTCTGTGGGGGCTGTCGGCGGCTGTCCAGACGGACAAGCAAATCGTCGAACGTCGCGAGAGTCTGCAAACGATCTGGGAAGCCACATCGCTGCAAGATCCGGCGATCGGCCATGCGATCAACAAGGCCAATTCGCTGCGAATGCTGTCGCGTTTGTCGCGCCGGCTGAAGCACGAAGCCAACGAAACGCCTTCGGATGCGACACGCTTAGCCGTTCGGGTGCTGAACCCACGCAAGGGCGACAGCAGCGACTTTGCCGAGATCGCCGCCAAGGTCGAGGGCATCGAGTCCGTCGACGCTGCCTTCGACGACCTCGACAATGCGTTGGTGGAACGACTCGCTGGCGATCCGCGAATCATCAGTGCAGCGGTCCGCTGGCTGGCCAAGAACGCTCGGATCCACATCGCCAAGATCAGCGATCCGCACGTCTCGGCCGACGAAGCCGAGGCGGCCCCCAAATCGAAGAAGAAGAAAAAGAAGGGCGCTAAGGC
>JBAUHR010000449.1:0-13803 GCA_049680385.1 Rubripirellula sp.
GCAGCGTTTGAACGGAAAACCGTACCCGACGAAGGCGACTGCGTGAAGATCCCGCTAACGGCCAGCTCATCATCATCGCCAGCCAACCTGCGATCAGATCGGCCGCCCGAGACCAAACGCAGTCAAAACGACCGGCAGGGCAGAGTCAATCAACCAGAATCGATCCATGATGGCGTGGGAAATCGGACGTGAATCGTTTAAAGTTTCGCAATCAGCCCTTTTCCCATTTTGATGGTTGGACATTGCATTGACGGAACAACACGAACTCGATTCGGAACCCAGAGAGCCCAATGCGCCGCCTAGCACTTGGCAAGAAAACCACGGCAACATGCTGCTTGGATTCGCCGCCCTCGTTGTGCTGGTAGGTGCCTTGATATTGCTGTACAGCCAAAATCGATTCGTTCCCGTTCGTTTTCCCGACGGCGATGCGATTACCAATCCAGAACTCGATGAAAACGGCGACTCCGAAGCATCCGACGGGATTTACATCGACATTTCAGGGGCCGCTAACGACACCGGCGTGATGCGAATCGCTCTTTACGAAAATAAGGAGTCGTTCAATATCATCGAACACTCCTTTTTACGTTCGACCGCGATGATAAGCGAAGGCAACGCGCGAGTTGCGGTCCCGTTCGAACTGGTGCCCGAGCGGTTTGCCGTCGCCATTTTTCATGACGAGAACGAAAACGGACAACTCGATCGGAACCGATTCGATGTCCCGACCGAACGCTACGGGTTTTCACTCAATGCAAAGGGGACGTCGGCACCGCCCACCTATTCAAACACGGTTGTCGAACGCCCCAAAATTGGCAACTCGATCCAAGTATCCATTCGCTGATTTGCACATTCGTGATCAGCGTGCGGTACCAAACATGCGATCACTCGGGCGACGTCTCTTCGCCACGTCCCGATCGACGCCGCCGCTCGGCCGTTGGCACTCCGGCGATTTGATCGCTTGTCCGACGTCCGGCACCCAAGTAATCACTCCAACGGCGACCGCCGTTGATGTCCGTCGGCCCCGGTGCGATTAGAAACACCGTACCCAAGCCAAAAATCAATCCGGCCATCATGGAACCGATTGTCAACACGGTGCCGCCTGGTCCAAGGGGTTTTTCAGTCGCCTGTGGCGGACCTAATTCGGCGATCAAGTTAGTCGAAAGTGCGGCACTGCGAGTCGCGTTGGCTTCGGCAAGAGACCGTTCCGCTTCGCCTAACAGCGCCGTGCGATGCTTCACCTCGGCATCAATTTTCGCGTAGTCCGTTCGAATCGTTGCCAAGTGACCGAGCCGTTCTTTCAAGCCGGTTTCGCGGACTCGCAAACGCGACAATTGCTCGCGTTTGAGTCGCAGCTCTGGCTCCATCGCTCGCAGCGCCGCAGCAGTCTCTTGCTGCATCCGCCGTTTGATTTCGTTTTCAGTGGCGATCGCTGCTTGCCGCTTTGGATTCTCGGGCGTGTAGATTCCCGCCAATTGGCTAGCGGCCAATTGTGCATCAATCAGTCCGTCTTTCAAACGTTGCAGCGATGGCTGACTCGAAAGCAGATCGCTGCCACTGACCAACAGTTTCTGAGGATCTTCGACACCGACAACTAGCACTGAATACAACGATTCCATCTTCTCGAGCTCGACTTCGACCACTTGAGCCTCGCGAGTGGTTTCCTCTAACGTGCGGCGGTTGGTACCGTCGCCACTGATTGTATCGTTCAGGTTTCTGAGGTCGCCGAGGTCCGCACCAAATCCGATTTCGATTTCTCGCATTTTCGCCGAGATGTCATCCAAATTTCGCTCGGCGTGATCACGAGCATGGCTCAGCTCTTCGATCACACTGTCGGCACGAACGCGGCGAACGTTTCGCAACTGTTCGGTCAAATTGTCATACATGGCCCGGCAAAACTCAGTCGCTCGCTCGGGACTGTTGGATTTCACTTGCAGATAGACGACTTCGGTGTTGCCAAATTCGGATCCCTTCGGTGCCACCAAGTTCACGACATTGGTGGCGGTATCATCAATCACTTCGGTGCTGGGCCACTGGGCATCGGCCTTGCCCGACGGAGGACCGATCTGGCGCAGTGCGGCTGCAACCACTTCGGGATTTTGAGTCATTTCCAAGATCGTTTCTTGAGCAGCCTTCAAATCAGTCTGGCTTGCAAAACGCCCAAGCCGGTCCAGCGATGTCGTCGCTTCGTCACGAACAACAAGAGGCTGTCGAGCCGAGTAGACATCGCTACTGAAGAATGCGTAGACGATGCCGATGGCGCCGAAAACCATGATCGCGCCAACCCAAAGCGGTGCGAAAAGGACCAAAACGTTGCGAACGTGTTTCCACGGAATGGGTGATGAGTTCATGTCGTTGGCTGCAAAGAAGATCGAAACTTGCGGATTCCCCGGCTCGGGAATCCGGTCCCACACAACGCGGCACCCAAAACACTAGGTTGCCGCAAACGCGCGGAAGTCCGAAATCAGCCATTGAACGACCGAAGACATGGCCGGTCGTACCGGTCATGACGATTGGCTCGCTTAGAACTTGTACAGCAACAGCAACGAGTAGTAGATGTCGTTGGGCTTGGCCCCTTGCGGCGTGCTGTCGTATCGATCGGTCGCAGCAAGTTTCAGACTCAGGTTGTCGCTGCCATCGAGCAGGATTTCCCAGGACGCATCCGCCACTAGGCGATAGTTCGTGAAATCGTCCCAAGCCGGGAAGTAGTCAACTTTCGCTTTGAGCTTTTGGCGTTCGGTGATTTGCCGCTCGCCTTCGATACCGAACACGGCTTCCGGAGTCCAACTGTCATCGGGTGATCCGATTTCCTTCGACGCACCAGCACCGAAGCGCGTGATGAACGTGATGTCGTCGGTGCGGATCCAGTTGTACGCTAAACCAGCGTTCGTGTTGATTCGCAGATCAAACGCTTTGAACTCGTCCCATTCTAGACCGAATTTGCCAAACGCCGACCACATGGGATTACCCAGCACACGGTCATAGTCAAGATTGAATCGACCGTTGTCTTCGGTCGTGACATCGCGGCTGCTGGCTTGCCGATAGTCAAAATCAATCGCAAACGTGTGCAGGTCCGTTTTACGCTTCAATTCCAAACCGGTCTGCAGTGCCAACGTCTCGGCGTTACCACCGCTGCCGTCGATGCCGAATTCAGCGTTTGAATCCCAGCCTTTCATCCAGCGCTGTGGATACTGATACCAACGGACCACTTCGTTTTGCAGAGGAGGCACTTCACCGATCGTCGCTTCATTGACTTCTTGGCTGAACGATTCCAAGGATGGTGGTAACGCGGGCGTCGCTGCCGTGTTCGTTGACGACGCCGCGTAACTCTGGTTTAGATCACTCGGGCTAACGAACGGCAGCGGTAAAATTTCGCTCTCTGCCGAAACGGGCTTGATCACCGATGTCGCCCCACCAACGTACGGATTCAGCCGGGCACCGACCTTGGGATCGACGGGCACCGTGTACGACGGAGTGCTCGGTTCCACTGCCGCAGTGCTGACAGCCGGACTGGCCGGTGTGCTTGGCACCGAATACGAGGCCGCGATCGGCGTCGCAGTCGGCGTCGCACTCGCTGGCTCACTAACCGGCATTGATACCGTGGACGGTGCTGGGGATGCGGTTGCGGTTGCGGTTGCGGTTGCGGCGGACGCCCCAGAAGCAGGCAGGTCATACCCCGAACCGTTGAACGTCGACACGCCTTGCTTCCATGACGGTGTCGCAGCGCTAGCCGAATCGGCTGGCGTGTCCGCCATCAAATTTTGCGCGGACAACCCATGGCAACAGCACGCTGCCAACAGAACGCTCGCGGCAAACAAATTCTTAGAATGATTCATCGCTCAAAAGGCCACTCGAGGACTCGGTCGGTGAAGACGATGACGACGGATTCGCCACGGATCTAGACTCGTATCAAAACGGTCGACTTCAAGTCACCAGCGATCTTGCGAATTCAGTGCACAAATGTTCGCGTCGCTAGGCCCAAAGTGAACCGAAAAGCAATCGGCGCTGCGGGTTAACGCTGGTTTTGCCCGTACGGCTGTTGCTGCTGGCCTTGCGGATAAGGGTTGCCATACGACGGCGGCGGATAGCCAGGCTGAGCGTACGAGGCTGGTTGGCCAAACCCATTATTGCCGGTGTACGGTTGGTTCGGCGGCTGCCCTTGCGGCGGGTACTGCCCCTGAGGCTGGGCGTAACCCGAGTTTTCTTCGTTGGCGTATCGCTGGTCTTCTTGTTCGCGGCGATCCAAAACTTCACGGCCCTTGTCGATTGCCTTGCGAGCATCGCTGCGAATTTCGGCACGATTGATTTCGATGGTCGTGCTGTCGCCGTCTCGGTTGATTTTGAACCATCCCGCCATAAAGGCGGCCATCCCCAACATGCCGATAATGATCAGGTTACGCATCAGAAAATCCGTTCTCGCGATTGTGTCTATTTCGATGGCCGGAGTTCCGACCGAAGTTCACCCGACCTTATCCACTATCTGGGCAACTCAGTGCGAGATCAGATTTACCGTTTTCTATTCCGTCGCGGTTTTGACGACGAATTGGCACAACAAACGCTGCCTCTGTGCCCAAAACGCTCTCGCTCGCTATCATAAGAATCCCCCGTCACTTGCCCCGAGAATATCACGATGGAAGATCTGGACGTCGCCCAGCTTGCCGCTTACCTCCACCTGCTGCCGGACCAAGTCACCAAAATGGCAATGCGAGGCAAGTTGCCGGGACGAAAAGTCGGCGGTGTCTGGCGTTTCAGCGAAGCCGAAATCCATCACTGGCTTGAAGAGCAAATCGGAGTCAGCGATTCAGAAGAACTTGGCAAGGTCCAAAAGGTGCTGGACCGAGCTGACCCGGAAATCATCGATCGCCCGATCAGCGAGTTGTGCAGCATCGACTCGATCGAAGTCCCCCTGAACGCCCGGACGCGTGGCTCGGTCATTCGTTCGATGTGTGACTTGGCAGGGAAAACCGGGTTGATGTGGGATGCCCCGGCGATGGCCGAAGCGGTCGCCGCTCGCGAGCAGATGCACCCGACCGCATTGGACTGTGGCGTCGCCTTGATGCACCCACGTCGCCCACAAACGTCCATTCTGGCCGACTCGGTGATTGCATTGGCCGTGTGCCCTTCGGCGATTCCGTTCTCGGACCGGGGACAATTGACGGACATCTTCTTTCTAATCTGCTCTTACGACGACACCGTCCATCTTCGTATTCTGGCGAAGCTGAGTCGCATGATTTCGACGGGCGACATGCTCGACAATCTGCGCTCCGCTCAATCGCCAACCGACGCATGGCATGTGCTTTGTGACGCCGAAGCCGCAATCGACGAAGCTTGATAAAAACGCAGACGAAACGCAAACCGATTCTCAAGTCAAGGAAGACTTTCTGATGCTACCTTCTGCAACCAAAAATCTGTCCGAGACATTGCTTTGGATTGGCGACCGGCACACGTTGGACTTTGCTAACGCGTACGATTTTTGCGAAAGCCAATCGCCGCAACTCGCGTGGCGAAACAATATCCAATCGGCACTCGATCGTCCCGCACAAGACGTCGGCGTGATCGTGCTTGCGCAGTCTCAGCGACAGTCACCGCCCGACCATCTGCTTCGCCAACTTGACGCGGCACACCCGAATTCATCACGCCTGAACTTGTTGGGTGTTTTGTGCGAAGCCATCACGCGATCGCCGCTGCATGGTTTCGATAGCGTTCGCGAACCTTGGCATCGCTGGAAAGAAACGCTGCCCGAATTGGTCCGCAGCGACGAAAACAAATCGGTGGGATCGCGCAGCGTTCTGATCGTGTCGTCCAACATCGCGACAGCCGAATCACTGATCGATTTGGCCGGCACCGCCGGCGTCACAGCCGTTTGGTCGCGGACGCCGGATGCGAAGGGCGTTCGCAACATCGACGCGGTTTGGTGGGACGACTCGGCGGCAGTTCCAACATCCGCACAATCGTGGGCTCGCCGAACTTCAAGGGTCCCCTCTGGCAATCACACTGCGAAACAAGCCTGGCTGGTGAACTCGCCCCGCCCCCAAGATTTATCAGACGCCAAGTCGGGGGGCATCGATCTGGTCCTCAGCAAACCGCACCGCATCGAACCGCTGCTGCAAATGCTCGATGACTCGCACCAAGAGCTCGATCGCCCCGCCACCGAAATAGCCGATCTGCACACGCGAGAAAGCGTCGCCCCCAAAAAACGCGCCGCCTGATCGCCGCGCTTCATATGGCGTGACAGCATGGATTAGAATGGTGGCTCCTCCCTTCCCACCTCGCCATGCTCCCCCGAAGTGCTTTTGATGACCACTGAAAACCAAAACGATCATTCGCCTGCCGCCAGCGATGCGTCCCGGCGCAGCTTCTTGAAATCCAGCACCGCACTTTCAGCCGGTGCCGCAACCGCCTTGGCAGGCGTTCGCCCCCTAAGAGGCGACGAACCGGCAGCCGAAACACACGACGGACCACCGATCCGAATTGCTCTGGTCGGCGCGGGCGGACGAGGCAGTGGTGCGATCAATGATTCGCTATCGATCAACAGCGGCGTCAAGCTGGTCGCGATGGCCGACCTGAACGAATCGAAACTGGCCGGATTGCGAGGATCGCTTGCCAACCGTCACGAAGGCAAAGTCGACATCTCGGATGACAAACTGCACGGCGGCATCGATGGCTACAAACGAGTCCTCGACGATGACGAAGTCGACGTGGTTTTATTCGCAACACCACCCGGCTTTCGCCCCCAGTACGTGCGAGACGCGGTCGATGCGGGCAAACATGTGTTCGCCGAAAAACCAACTTGCGTCGACCCAGCCGGATACAAAGTTTGCTTGGCCGCCCACGACAAAGCAGTCGCTAACGGGACGTCGATCGTCACCGGAACGCAGTACCGCCGACAAACCAATTACGTCGAAGCAATCAAGCTGATCCGCGAAGGTGCGATCGGCGATATCATCTCGGCATCGGCCCGCTATTGCAGCAACGGGATTTGGAACAAAGTCCGTCGCCCCGAAATGAGCGACACTGAATTCCAAGTCTTTAACTGGATGCACTACATCTGGCTCTCGGGCGACCAAATTGTCGAACAAGCCGTCCACAACATTGACGCGATCAACTGGATCATGGGTGGACCGCCCGAATCGGCGTTCGGCAGCGGTGGACGATTCACCCGCCCCGAAGGCAGCGAAATGTGGGACAGCATCTCGATTGACTACCAGTATCCGGGCAACCGGATGGTGTCGTTCAAATGCCGACAAATTCCCGGCGCCGCAAGTGAAACGTCCAACATTATCTACGGCACCAAGGGCAAGGCATCGATCTACGGCAGCAATTCCGGAGCCGAGATCGTCGACAACGACGGCAAAGAAATCTTCAAAATGAAGGGCGACATCGGTGCCGCCTATCAACAGGAACACAAGGATCTGATCGACGCGGTACGAGCGAACAAGCCAATCGTCGAACTGAAAGAGACTGCCAACAGTTCGCTGACGGCGGTTCTGGGCCGAGTCGCGGCCTACACCGGCCAAGACGTGACCTGGGATTTCATCACGAATAAATCAACGCTGTCGCTGTTCCCCGAAGACTTCGACATCAACGGCCCACGCCCCGAATCCACGTTCGCGATTCCCGGCAAAACCAAGCTCGTGTAAAGCGTTTGAGTCCCGGCAAATCGCCAGACGACCGTAGCGAAAGTCGCCAAGACTTTCGGCGCGAACAAGCACAAGCCAATGCTCTTGACGGTTTGTCGATTGAATCAGTCGGAAAAATCAGCCGGAACGCGCTAGCGTCCGGTTCTGCGACGTTAACCGTCTAGCGCCCGTCTGCTGAATGTTGTTTCTGAACCAACGCCTAAAACGACAATCCGTTGACGAGTTTCGCTACTCAAGCACCGAGGCCCGGCCAGAAATCCCTCGATCCTGGCCGATTTTTTTATTTTCCTAATAAACTCTTCCCTTGTTCGTTGTCATGGCGAAACCGCGTTCTTTTCTTCTGCCTTTGACGCAAATCCATGACCAAAAACGCTTGCCAGTGGCCACCGGGCACGATCGATGAAATCGTTGATCGATACCAGCGACCGCTGATCGCGTATGCGGCTCGGATGATGAGCGGAGACTGGCAGGGGGCCCAGGACGCAGTTCAGGAAACGTTCCTAAGGCTGTGTCGCGAAACACCCGACCACGTGCAAAATCGCCTCGCAGCTTGGCTCTTCTCTGTCTGCCGAAGCCGAGTGATTGACATGCAACGAACCTCTCATGCGACGCCCATCGACGCGTCGCGGATCCCCATGCCGGATCCAAGCCCTGGGCCTGAATCCGAGGCCATCGACGCCGAAGACCGCGACCAATTGGACGTCTTGATGGACCGTTTGACGCCGCGGCAACAGGAAGTCATTCGGCTGCGAATGACTGCCGGACTGAGCTACCGCGAGATCGCCGAAGTCACCGGCCTGACCATCAGCAACGTCGGATTTCATCTGCACGAAGCCGTCCGAAGTTTGCGGACCGCCATTTAGGTCGGCGTTGGCCGCCCCCAACTGCGAACCCGATTCCATCACTGAACTCGTTCGCGGCTCAACCATTCACCCAGTATCCGCCTGCGACGGGCGGACCGAAAACAAAGAACCCAATCATGACGACACCATCTCCCTGGGACGATCCTCGCATCACCGCTTACGTGATGGGGGAATTGTCTGGCGACGAACGGATCGCCTTCGAAAATGAAATCGCAACCAACACTGATTTATCGCACGCCGTTGACGAAGCACGCAGCGTGACGGACAAACTGACGGGTTTGTTTGCCGCCGAGTCAACTCCGCCGCTCAGCGACGAACGACGCCAGGACATCGCCTCCGGTGCAAACACCAGCGCGCCGACCATTTCCGACTCGACGTCTTGGAAAGTGCCGATGTTACTGCTCGCTACGGCGGCGGTAGTCGCGTTGATGATCGGCATCGCGCCGATGATTCAGGATCAAGCGACGACGGTGTCACAGTCTGAACGTGATTCGTCAGGTCAAGTCGCCGGCACCGAAGCAGTGGAATTCGAAAAGATCGTGGCTGATGCCCCCGTCTCGGCCGTGACGGCTTCATCGATGACCTCGGAACCCGCGTCGGTTGGCAAATCGATTTCCGGCAAGCAGCTCGACGAACTGATTGTCGAGCGACGTTCGATATCGGCCCAAGAAGCGGAACGCCAACTTTCGGCACCCGATAGCGCTGTGGCCGGTCGCGGTATGAAACTAGAACACGCTGAGATCGCTGGAGATTTCAGCGTGGCTGACGAAGCGTTGCCCGCAGCACGGAAACGACGGTCAAGACGAGGCGATGCCGATATGGGCATGGGAATGGATTCGATGGGAATGGAGGACATGGGCATGGAAATGGACATGGAAACGATGGGCATGATGGGTATGGACGGAGTTGCTTTGGAGACAGAGGGAATGGAGGCGAAGATGGATATGGGAGGTATGGATATGGGAAGTATGGGAATGGGGATGATGGGAACGGGAATGCCTGCTCCCGCCCCCAATGCCATCGGCAACCAATCGGCTCCCTTTTTCGCTGGAAACAACCATACTGGTAGCTCGCGACCCAACCTCGAACAGTACCGCAGCCGACTGAAGAAGTCGCAGCTTCTCGAAACCAAACCCGGCATGGCTGCGCCGCCGGATATCCGTGTTGTTCCTCGCGAAGAACCGCTATTTGGACGAACGTCCGGCGACAAGTTTGACGCCATCATCGAAAACGAATTCAAACGATCCGACGAAGAAACGCTCAGCACGTTTTCAATCGATGTCGATACGGCTTCGTACAGCAAGACTCGCGACATCCTGATGCGGGCGAACCAGTGGCCGCGGCCAAATGCGGTGCGAATCGAAGAAATGGTCAACTACTTTGACTATGACTACACGCCACCGGCCAACGATGCCGAGCATCCGTTTACCGCCGAAGTCGAAATCACATCGTGCCCCTGGAACGACCAGCATCGACTCGCTCGAATCGGCATCCAAGGCAAGACAATGGAACCGGACGAACGACCCCGGTGCAACCTGGTGTTTTTGATCGACACGTCGGGATCGATGAACTCGGCAAACAAATTGCCGCTCGTGCTTGAAGGTCTAAAAATGCTGACCAAGCAACTTGATTCGGACGACCGAGTCGCGATCGTGGTCTACGCCGGATCGGCTGGCTTGGTGCTCGATTCAACCTCGGCCAAGAGAGGCAAAAAGATCGCCAAGGCACTGACGCAGCTCTCCGCCGGCGGCAGTACCAACGGTGGCGCGGGCATCCAACTTGCCTACCAAACCGCTCGCGAAAATTTCGTCGAAGACGGTGTTAACCGTGTGATCCTTTGCAGCGACGGTGACTTCAATGTCGGCACCACCGGCACTGATGCACTGGTGCGATTGGTCGAAGACGAAGCCAAGAGCAACATTTTCTTGACCGTGCTTGGTTTTGGAATGGGCAACCACAACGATGCGATGATGGAACAGATCAGTGGCCGCGGTAACGGCAACTATGCGTTCATCGACAACTCGCAAGAAGCCCACAAGGTACTGGTCAACCAAATCAGCGGCACGCTAGTGACGATTGCCAAAGACGTCAAACTGCAAGTTGACTTCAATCCTGCCAAAGTCAACGCGTATCGGTTGATCGGCTACGAAAATCGGATCATGGCCAAGGAAGACTTCAACGACGACACGAAGGACGCCGGCGAGATCGGTGCCGGACACTCGGTCACCGCGCTGTACGAAATTGTGCCCGCCGGTATCGATTCGGAATCGGTGCGTCCCAAGGTCGAACAGTCAAAGTACATCGCCAAGCCGGAACCGGTTGCCAAGCCAACGATCGACAGCGACGAAACATTGACGGTACGGATTCGCTACAAACAGCCCGACGGTGACACTAGCACTCGAGTTGATTTCCCGATCGTGGACCAGCTTGGTTCGTTTGAAGAAGCTGACGAAGCGACTCGATTTGCCGCCGCGGTGGCGGGATTCGGAATGCAACTGCGAAACAGCAATCATGCGGGCGACTGGGAGATGCCCGATGTTCTGAAAACCGCGAAAGCGGCCAAAGGTGCTGACGAAGACGGCTTGCGAGCCGAGTTCATCAAGCTGGTCAAGAAAGCGTCGTCGCTAAAGTAGCGATGGCCGGCAGAACAAAGGTGGCAATCATTCGTGATCCAAGAAAGCCTGCGGTAACTTCGCAGGCTTTCCCGTTTTGTCGACACAGGCGATCGTCGAGTCGCCTTCGACGATCAGTTCGTCGCCGCGGTGAATTTGGTAATTGTGCCGAATTCGTACCTTGCGGATCTCGGTCGTTTCGACAGTCAGTGTTAGCAAGTCATCAAATTCGGCCGCCGCGGTGTAACGGACGTTCATTTCCGTCACGACCAACAATTTGCCTGCGTCTTCGAACGATCGGTAACTGACCCCAGCCGCTCGCAGCATCTCGACCCGGCCCCGCTCGAAGTAGTTCAAATAGTTGGCGTGATGGACGCGCCGCTGGCCGTCGGTTTCTTGGTAGGTGACTCGAATCGCCTCTTGATGACGATTCAGGGGATTATTGGGATTCAAGGTCATAGTGACGTTTTCCGATGGTGTAGATAACCGAACCGATTACCGGTCGAATTGACTGTAAACCGCCGGGAAGCCTAGACTCTGGTGCAAATCGAGGGCAGACCAATCTAAAGCAACGCGGTAAACACCCACCAACGGATGACCTGACGATGAATAACGGTGACGATTCAGCAACCGCGTTCGAAACGATTCGCGGCCGCAACTACCCGGCACTTCGCCAGTTCACAATCTTCCTCGAGAACCGCGTCGGACAGCTCCTAGAGGTTGTCAAACGATTCGAAGGCACTGGAATTCGCGTCTGCGCTCTGTCAATCAGCGACGCCGCCGAATGCGCATTTGTTCGGTTTCTGGTCAGTGACGCTGACCGCGGCCGCGAAATCTTGGAACGCAGCGGATTGGCCATGATCGAGACCGATCTGCTGGGCGTTGAATTGCCCGAGGGCCCCCAACCGTTGCTGCGAGTCTGTGCGGCTCTGCTGCAAGCCGAGCTGAACATCACCCAGGCGTATCCGTTGATCGTTCGCCCAAACGGCAATCCCGCCGTTGCCATCATGGTCGAAAACATCGAAGTCGCGATGCAAACGTTGATCGAAAAAGGGTTCACGATCATCACCGAAGGCGACTTGAACGACGACCCGACTCGCAATCAGTAAGAATCGCAAACTCACCAAACAAGGCAGTGGATCTTGCCGACGATCCACTACCCGATAACCCAATTCCCGATGACTGAAATGTGCGGCAGCGCGACTACGCGCTGCGTCCGGTTCGCCGACGATCCGATTCTTTCAGCAGAATCTTTCGCAACCGAATGTTCAGCGGCGTGACCTCGACCAGTTCATCTTCTTCGATGTACTCAAGCGCGGCTTCAAGCGACATGTCGCGTGGTGGCTTCAGGACGACGTTTTCGTCGCTGCCCGAGGCCCGCATGTTGGTCAGTTTCTTTTCGCGGCAAGGGTTCACGGTCAGGTCATTTTCGCGAGCGTTTTCGCCAACAATCATGCCTTCGTAGACTTCGATGCCCGCGGGAACCAACAATTCGCTGCGATCTTGCAAGCCAAACATCGCAAACGGAACGGTCTTGCCAGCGACCATCGAAATCAACACACCGTTGGATCGCTTTGGCACTTCGCCTTCGATCGGGCGATAATTTTCAAAACGGTGATTGATGATCGCGGTACCCCGCGTCGCGTTTAGCAATCGGGTTCGCAATCCGATCAACCCGCGCGATGGAATCAGGAACTTCAACATCGTGTACTCGCCACGAGGATTCATTTCTTCCAACTGGCCACGTCGAAGTCCGACCAACTCCATCACAGGGCCCATCGTTTCGGTGGGGACTTCGATTTGAAGACGTTCGAACGGTTCGTGTTTCTTGCCATCGATGGTTTTGAAAATCACCCGAGGCTTGCCAACGGACAACTCATAACCTTCGCGCCGCATCGTCTCGATCAAGACGGCCAAGTGCAATACGCCACGTCCTTTGACCGCGTAGGCTTCGGCGCCTTCGATCATCTCGACTCGCAGGGCGACATTTCGTTCGAGTTCTTTTTCGAGCCGTCCCTTTAGCTGTCGCGTGGTAACGAATTTTCCTTCGCGACCAACCAAAGGAGATGAATTGACACTGAAAACCATTTCAAGCGTCGGCTCATCGACCGTCAATCGCGGCAACGCATTGTTGGCGTCAACGGCCGAGATCGTGTCACCAATTTCAACGTTGACCAACCCCTCTAGCGCAACAATGTCCCCAGCGCTTGCGGATTCGGCCGCCGTACGACCAAGATTGTCGAACACGAACAAGCCTGCAGCCTTGACTTTGGCAGGACCGTTTTTCTGGTGCAACTCGATCGTCTGACCAGCCTGAATGCTGCCAGCCGAGATCCGACCAATCGCGATCCGGCCCACATACTCGCTCCAGCCCAGCGTCGTGACCATCATTTGCAGCGGCGCATTTTCTTCGACTTCGGGGCCCGGCAAAGCCGACAACACCAGGTCGAATAGCGGCCGCATGTCGGTCGTCTTGACCGCCGGGTCAAGCGTCGCAAAACCATCTTTGGCGCTGGTGAAAACGTACTTCACTTTGTCAAGTTGCTCTTCACCACCAAGTTCCGCCAACAACTCGAGAGCTTCATCAAGCGCCTCGAGCGGTCGACCGTCAGGGCGATCCACTTTGTTGACCACGATGATCGGCGTGCAACCAGCCTGCAGCGCCTTTTCCAGCACGAACCGCGTTTGCGGCAT
>JBAUHR010000450.1:0-1638 GCA_049680385.1 Rubripirellula sp.
GCTGAATGTTTGGCTTACACTCGCGACAGAGAGTTGCTTGGATTTTGAAAATGGTTGTTGCCAATCTCGTCCAGTACTGGCAGCTAGCAACGCCATCAAATTGTGTGTACGTGGCTGTACAGGATTCAAGCTCAAAGACGCATGCGATTCCAGCCAGGCTCTCTGGAGTTGATCATCGGCGGCAAGCCCTTGACGAATACTTGACTTGATTGAATCAGAAGGGGCGTTAGCGGAATCATCGAAAAGACTCGCAATCGCGGATTCCATCGCCGTGGCACCCCATAATAAGACCGGATCGTCCCCATAGGCCACCGATTGAGTTCGGAAATCGTCGTACGTTTTGCGTCGCGAACGATGTATCCGCAGCCGAATTTTTTGACGCAACAAGGGCTCGTATTGTGGCCACCGGTTTAATGCTTCGCTGATCGCATGAGTTCTCTTATCGCAGACGGAAACTGTCGGCGATGGCGTTGCTGCTTGAAAGTCAGTTGATTCAACTAACTTTACTGCGCTCACATGACGCCCTTGCTGCCACAACGCGCCACATAGTGCTGCCAGAATCATTGTGCTGGTCAGCATGAGGGGTGCAGAACTGCTGAGCCAGCCTTTGGAGTCCTGTTCCCCGGTGACGGGATTAGCGACTCGAACGGTTGACGAAAAGCGGGCGCTACGAGGTGTCGAACTTGACGTGGGTTGACTGGCCGCTGCCGCTGCTCCCAGGAGCGTCGCAAGTGCGATAAGATTGCCGGGCATCATCAAGCCAAAGTCAGTTACCGCATGGAACGCGTGCAAAACGACTGCGAGAAAGACCGCTAAGCCTAGCGATTGTTTGGATCGGCTTCGATCGCTACTGCAAAGATTGACACAAAGCCGTACCGAAAAGAACAACCCTAGGACGATTGCCAGGATGCCGAACACGCCCATCTCCATGGCCGTTTCCAAGTACTGATTGTGGGCATGGGCAAACCAGCTACGAGTTGGCTCAGGGTCAAACGCCAAATACGCGTCGCCGTAGGTTCCAAGTCCTGATCCGAAAGGCAAGAAGTGCACGACCGCCGGTAGGGCATCTGACCAATGATCAAACCGAGAGTCAGTCAGTACGTTATTAAGCTCTAGGTCATCCATTCGGGTTCCAACACGATCTCCAAACCCAAGGAATTGCAAGACAAAGAACGCAACCGCCATCGCAAGACCTACACCCATCACCGGCCCCAAACGACGTCTGCTGTCTTTGCGTTTCCAAAGCAAGACGACCAGCGTCGATGCAACGATCGTTGCTGCCCAGCCACCGCGAGACAGCGAGAGAACAACACCGACTACCAAACAGGCCAAGCATAGCCAAACGGTAAGACTGAAAGGGCTATCCAGGATTGCCCGCATTCGGCCCGCCACTCCATAGCTAGAGTGTGACTTTTTCTCCGATGTTATGACACGTAGTCGGCACAATCCGGCCGCGCAGCCAAGAGACAGTGCAATAAAATCTGCTGCGTGATTGCGGTTGATAAAAGTACCAAACGGCCGACTTCCTTTCGCCGGATTTTCAATTCCGTAAAAGATCTGCGTTGGATGCACTGAAATCTGGACGATTCCCCAAAGCACTTGCCCTACGCCGCAAAGCATCAATGCAAACAGCAATGC
>JBAUHR010000451.1:0-9833 GCA_049680385.1 Rubripirellula sp.
CGTTAAGACCGGTCCACTGTCAACTTTTCGTGGGGAATTCCATATATCAACAGTTGATTCTCTCGCACCGCTGGCTTGCCGTTGACCTTCACCTTCTTCGGTTGTTTGGAAATCCGCCCGCCGCCGACTTGGAACCGCTCTCGAATTTAATGTTCTCAGATCCGGTTATCACGCAAACTCTTGTTCCCAATGGTTACATTCGGTTTGGCCTTGCAGCGAATTCATCGTACGATCCAGTCTGTTTCGACCTAAACCGCTTTTGTAACGATGATTGTCCGATTGTACGCCTCGAACATGAATCAATCTTGATGCATGATACGATTGGCGACGTCACCACGCTGTTCGACACGTTCCGCGATCTTGTCTTCGCCGTTTCGGAAGTGGATACTCACTCGTAACGCACGCCCGACCACATGGTTTTTGCGTTAGGCCTTCGGCACCCCTTCGTTGGTTGGTGACGGGCGCTCGCATTGGTACAAGGTTTCGCGGTTCGAACATCGCTCGTTTTGTGTGGGGCGGTGTCGTAGAGACCTTGCGTTTGGCGACCTACCGAAATCGTTGGTTTGGGCGGCCAGTGGGTTTTATTCGTGTGCGATTATCGCGGATTAGTGTTCCCAAGAAACGGGCTGCGCTGAACACTAATCTTCGCTAATCGGACACTAATCCGAATCTCGATGGTGGTATCGTTGAATTCCCCCACAAAAGTTGACAGTGGACCGGCGCATGTCCGAATTTTCAGATAGGGGAACTGATCCATGGACCAACGTCGAGCATTTTGCCGCGAAACAGAATCGCTGCTATTAGGAGTGTTGTTGAGCAAGGAAAATCCTTCGCTAAAGTCGCCAGAGACCCGGGGGTGTGTGGCAGCATCCTTCCCAATTGGAAGGGTTTCCTTGGAAAAGACGGGGCGCTCGAACTGCATCTTACCAGCAGCAATTCGGTTGAAGATGTAATCAAGCGAGTCTGAGGCGAGGATCGACAGTTCAAGATGGAGTGAGCCACTAAAGAATGCGCGACGGAGTTTTTTGCTAATGAACGCCGCTGAGGTTGAAGTTCATTGGCGAGCACCGCGATTGTTGGCCGGTCACGGTGACGTGTCGTGTGCTTGAATTTTCAACAGCGGCTTTCTATCTGTTTTTCGATTGCCCAGCATCAGCGATCAAAGTCAAGCATGCGAAGGTCACCGGCGCAATCGTCAAGATCCGGTTCGCGAGATACCACGACGCCTATGGCAGCCCAAAGGTTGCCAAGAGTTGCTTCGGCGAGGTGTTTCTTGATGCCTCAACGCCGCTTCCAAATGCATGGGTGCTGAGGGGACTGCAACGAATCACCGCACCACATCCAGGATTTCACAGCCGTTTATCAGGGGCACCCGATCGCACCGAACCGTCTGGAGCAAGGCGTTGTTACGACTCAGTCCGAATTCGTTCTTGAAGAATGGTCTGCCACGACTTTTTGTCAGAACGCGAGTCAGAAATCGAACGTTCCTTGGTGTAAAAGCATGGACCTGACCAGACCAAATTGGTCATGGTTCAAGGTTGTGGCGTTCATTGCTTTGCCTCGCGTCTCGCGCGAGTCGCTTCCCAGGCGGCTTTGGAAACTTTGTTCCGCTGGTCGGTGTTTCCCGTCAACGGCCAATGTTCGTTTGGCGTGTGCGCTTCGTCCATCAACGTTTGGGCCTGCGCCACAAGGTCGGCGTGCGTTTCGGACACGTTGTTCTTCTCGCCACGGTCACTCGCTAAATTGTAAAGTTCAATCGGCTTTTCAAACGGTTTGACCGCTTTCCAGTCACCGAAACGGATGGCGCGAACGGGTTTCCCTTCGTGCAATTCCCAGTAGAAGTAGTCTCGTTCGGGAGCCTCGCCACCTTTCAAGTAACGGACCAGCGACAAGCCATCAACTGGTTGGTCGTTAGGTACCGCGGTGCCAGCAAGATCGGCACACGTCGGCAGAAAATCCCAAAATGCCCAAGGCTCGTCGCTAACTCGGCCTGCTGGCACCGTACCGGGCCACCAAGCGAATGCAGCCTGACGCAACGCACCTTCATAAAGATTTCGTTTATAGCCGCGCAGTCCATTCGCATCTTGCTTGAACAGCGTGCCGATTTCCGAGTCGATCGAGAACGATGAGCCGTTGTCGCCACTGAAAACAATCAACGTGTTTTCAGCGATCTTTAGTTCTTGTAGCAAGTCGGCGATCGCTCCGACGTCACTGTCCAAACGAGTGATCTGTGCCGCGTATGATTTTTGCTTGTCCGACCAGTCCTTGTCGGCGTACTGGCCCAGTTTGTCAATTTCGTGTCGTCCGTGAGGCAGCGTGACAGCATAGAAAAGGAAAAACGGTTGTTCGCGATGCGACTGAATCCAGTTCAGCGCATCGTTTTGAATCAGATCTTGAGCGTACGTTTGTCCGATGGTCTTGCCGTCGTTGCCATCCAGATAGACTTTCTGGTCGTCATTGTAGAGGTACGTCGGGAAATACGAGTGAGCTTCGCGTTGGCAGTTGTAGCCAAAGAAGTGATCAAAGCCCTGTTTCATTGGCGAGCCTGTCGTGTCGAAGAAACCCATCCCCCACTTTCCAAAGCAGGCCGTTGCATAGCCGGCGGGCTTCAGGACGTCGGCCACCGTTTGGGTTTCCGCTGGAAGCGGCAATTGACCTTCCGGCGGGAGTTCGTAGTTGCCGCGAATCGGACAGTGACCACAGTGTTGTCCGGTCATCAGCGACGACCGGCTCGGGGCGCAGACTGTGGTTCCGCAATACGCTTGCAGATAGCGAGTTCCCTCGGCGGCCATCCGATCAAGATTCGGTGTTTGGATCAACGATTGGCCGTAACAACCTAGATCGCCTTGCGCGACGTCATCGCTAAGGATGAAAATAATGTTTGGCGGTTTGGCGTGAGTGTTTGCGGCGGTCAAGCACAGCAGCAATGCGAACAGCGAGGATATTTTGAGCATGAGATTTCTCTTCGAAGAAAGCGAGCGGGTTTACTTCTGGATGATTTTCATGACGGCAATCGGCAGATCGGTCTCGATGATGTCGACGCCAATTTCTACCAGTTTTCGATATTGTTGTTCGATCTGACCACGGTTCTCGTCGGTTGCGTGCAGCAATTCTCGATCGAGGTTGCGGGAAGTTCCGGCCATGCAGCACGCTCCTTTGTCGTGAATTGCAGCGATCAATTTTGCGTCGACTGGCGAGTGGTGTCCTACGAAAGCGACCACGCTGGACCAAGGAATGCCGGACGCATCAAACTCGTCAAACTGTTTCTGTGATGTGACGCCAACCTCCATCATCACATCAGGATTTGCCGCGTAACATTCTTTTGCGCTTGCAGTCGTGTAACAGATCATCATCACCCAACTTTCCGCATTTTGTCGTTGGATTGCCGCGATCCGCTCAGCGATCGATACATCTTTTGAATCCAGGACCAATACACATTTTCCTTTTGCCCATGCGATCGCTTCGTCGAGCTTCGGAATGGTGTGCGGTGTCAAGTTTCCGCGATAATCTTGCAGCTTGACGTTCTCGAGCGCTTCGAGCGTCACTTGGTTGAGATTCCCAGTAGCGTTAGACATTCGTTGCAACTTGGAATCATGAAACAGCACGAACTGATCGTCGGCCGTTCGCCGCGGATCGACTTCGAGCATGGCGAATCCCGCATCAATCGTATGCTCAAACGTTGCGATGCAGTTCTCGGGAAATCCAATATTCGGTCCGCCGCGATGCGCACTGACGAGCGGCAGCGACGGCGCATCCTTGTGAAGAAGCGACTTTAGTTCCTTCGTGGTGGTGGGCGCGGCAGTTCGCTGTTTGGTTTCGTCGGTCGCAAGCAAGTTTTCTTGGGCTTGGACTTGAAGTGCTGCCGCTGAGAAAAACAAAAGCAGGGTCGCGTTCAAGTAGAACATGGCAGTGACTTCAATGGAGAGGAAGTTTGGGATGCGCGTGAGGCGAGCAGTTGGAACCGACCCCGATTGTACGCGTCAGCGATGAAGGCGACATCGCACGTCGAGGGTGGCGTTCGGCGTTCCGAGTTTCGCTAAAGGAATCGCATCCGCCGCGGCATTTGGTTTAAACTGTCGTTCCCTCCCCGCCTTCTAGCCTCAAGCTACCGTGTGCCCGTCCCATGCGTTCAAACACCTTCCCGTTTCAGCGATTGGTTGTTGCCGCCTCGATTGCGATTGGGGTGTCCCTGGTTTCCGCTGCTAGTTTGTGCGCCAGCGATTCAGATCCGGACGCTGCTCGTCCAAACGTAGTCGTCGACTGGGACTTCGAAGGGCATCCGGACGTGGGTGCCATCGTGGGGAAGGTGCAAACCGGCCGCGCCGGGCCTCGTCCACCGCGATACCCTGACGCGACCGCGGACAACCGGGCGTTTGAGTTTGGTGGCAAGGGTGCCCGCATCGTGGTGCCGGATTCGGGCGAATCGAGTCAGTGGGATTTTACCAACGGCGATGTAATTTCGATCGAAGCGGTCTTGAAAGTCGATGACATCGCAGAAGGCGAAAACAATTATGTCGTGGGCAAAGGACGCACGCTGGAGAAAGGATTCGATCGAGACAACCAAAATTGGGCGCTGCGAATTTGCAGAAGGAAAGGAAAGATTCACACCAGCTTTCTGTTTGCGACGCCGAAGAACGGGTCTGGATCGGTGTGGCATCGGTGGATCAGCCACGATGGTTGGCAGTCGTCATCATCGGCTTGGCGTCACATTGCGGTTTCGTACCGCTTCGGAAAACCCGACAGCATGCGTGCTTGGATCGATGGCAAACCGACCGATGGTCAATGGGACATGGGCGGTTCGACGCGCACCGCACCCGTTGTTGATGATGCGGCCGTCTGGATCGGGTCGTCCATGGCCGGTCAACACTCATCCAGCCTGCGTGGCCAGCTTGATCGATTGATCGTCTATCGCCGCGAGCTCACCGATTCCGAAATGGCATTGCGATGGAACCCGCTGCCGCCACCTCCACCATCGCCCCCGACGATGACCATTCCCGCCGGGAAAGTAACGTGGTGGTTCGACGATCAAGTTCCTTCGCATACCGCGTGGCAAGATTCGGATTGGCAAGCCAAGCGAGCCGATCGCGGGACGTGGTTGAACATCGACGCGCCGATGTTGCTAAATCGTTTGCCGCATGTCTACGACGATCATGGAGTGCGTGATGCTTACCGCGACGCGGTTTGTTTGCGAGTTGGTGCCGACGTGGCGTTGCCCGCAGGCACGCATCGCTTCGTCGTTCGTGCGCGTGGTTTGTCGCGACTTTGGATCGACGATCAACGCTTTGACACAACGGGGCCGATTTCGGGAAAGACCGACGGGCATAACCCGGTCGAACCGCTGCCCGAACGACCGGCGGCAAACATGCGACGTGTGGCTTACGGCGTCGAAGAAAAAATTATTGAGCACACGGTCAATACTGACAGCATCCAACGCGTGATTTTGGAAACGCTCGTCGGCGGAAAATCGCTTCGCGCCGAGCCTGGCGAGACGATGGTGGCCGTTCAATTGCATTCGACTGGCCCGTTTCTGTTGCTTCGCGCCGCAACCGAATCGATGATCGATTTGCCAATGACGGATGACAACGTTGTCGAACAAATGCAACGCGTCGAGACATACGTTGCTGATTTTGAAACGCGCTGGCGACGCCAACTCGCTGCGTCACAGAACTCCTATTGGGACCAGCGACACTCCCTCGCTCGCGAACACTTGCAAACGCTCGATCCCGTCGACGTTCCGCATGCGGGTGAGTCCGCATCCGTCGTCGATCAGTTCATTAGGGCTAAAATCCAAAAACATCGATCCCGTGACATCAAGGACAAGGCAACTAGCCAATCGGAACATTTCGCGACGAACGTTTTTCCGATCCTGAAAAAGAATTGTTTTCGTTGTCACGACGAAGACGACGAGGGTGGGCTGAGATTGAGTTCGGCGGCGGACGTGGCCGCGGGCGGCGATTCGGGGACACCGATCGTGCGTGCTGGAGATCCGCACGGCAGTGAACTGATGCGTCGAATTCGATCATCGGACGAGTCCGAGCGGATGCCGCCGTCGCAGCCGATGTCGGCCGACGAGATCAAAACACTGGACGCTTGGATCGCGTCCGGCGCGGAATGGGGGCGATCAAAATCGTCGGGACAAATCGTGATCGCCGACTTGGTCGACGACGAAGCGTTCTTGCGACGGGCGTTTCTGGACACCATCGGTTTGCCGCCCACGCGTGACGAGTACTTGGCGTTCATGGGCGACACGTCGGCGTCCAAACGAGCGGACTGGATCGACCAACTGCTGAAACGAACGGAAGTCGCCGATCACTGGGTCAGTTTTTGGCAGGATGTGTTGGCCGAAAACCCGAACCTGCTGAAACCGTCGCTCAACAACACCGGGCCGTTTCGCTACTTTTTGCACGAAGCGTTGATCGACAATCAACCGATCGACCGGATGGTGACCGAGTTGTTGATGTTGCGCGGCAGTTTGTACCAGGGCGGCAGCGCCGGTTTCGGCATGGCCGCCGACAACGATGCGCCCGAAGCGACCCGCTGTATCGTTGCCGCATCGGCGCTGCTGGGAATCAACTTGCAGTGCGCCCGCTGTCACGATTCGCCTTATCACGAAACTACCCAGCAAGATCTTTTTTCGTTGGCCGCGATGATGGCCCGGAAAGACGTCAAAGTGCCCGCCAGCAGCAGTGTGCCGGCGGCGTTCTTTGAAGACAACGGCGGCCGCGAATCGTTGATCAAAGTCACGTTGCAACCGGGCGTTCCTGTCCAGCCCGAATGGCCGTTCGCCGATCTCGTTTCGCCGGAGGAGATTGACCGATGGTCGTCACAGTCATCGGATTCTCGCCAGCGTTTGGCCGCCGCCATCACATCGCCGGCGAATTCGCGGTTTGCCGCCGTGATCGTCAATCGAGTTTGGAAACGGTTGATCGGCGCCGGATTTGTCGAGCCGGTTGGCGACTGGGAATCGGCCAAGCCGAGCCACCCTGAATTGCTTCGATGGTTATCGCACGACTTTGTCCATCACGGGTACGACCTGCGACATTTGGCGGCGACCATCATGAAGTCTGGCATTTACCAACGCCAAGCCCTGGGACAAAACTTGTCAGCCCGCGCCGACGAACGTTGGTTCGACGCACCTGATCGGCGACGGTTAACCGCCGAACAGTTGGTCGATTCGATGGTGGTTGCTTCGGGCCGCCCGTTGGATGTCGAAGAGTTATCGTTCGACCCCGAAGCCCGCCGTCCAGCCAAAACGATGTTGCAATTTGGCTGCCCCACGCGAGCGTGGGAATTCACGACGCTGTCCAATGAACGTGACCGGCCAAGCTTGGCCCTGCCGCGAGCGTCGGCGGTTGTTGACGTGATGAAAGCGTTTGGATGGACGGGGACGCGACAGTCCGCCGTGGATTCTCGCGACGATTCGGCCAACGTTCTGCAACCCGGTGCGATCGGAAACAGTGTGTTTGCGTCGTGGACGGTGGCGGCGTCGGTGGACAGCGACTTGGCGGACTTGGCTGTCGATACGGATTCATCACTAGCAATGGTTGAATCGTTGTACATCCGGTTTTTGTCACGACGACCGACCACTGATGAAGCCCAGGTCATGGTCGACGTTCTGGATGATGGATTTGACGACCGGCTGGTTCCGCCGGTTCAAGTGGTTGCACCGGAGTCGTTGCCGGAACTTGAACATGTCTCGTGGTCGAACCATTTGGCCGGCCCGGCTAACACGATCAAGGTGGAATTGGAACGCCGTGCCATCGTCGGTGACGCGCCCGATCCGCGTTTGAGACCTTCGTGGCGATCTGCCTATGAAGATGTTGTTTGGTCGATTTTGAACTCCCCCGAATTTGTGTGGCTGCCATGAATCAAATCAATTCGCGTATCAATCGCCGTCAATGGATGGGGGCGGCAGCGGCAGCCGCATCCAGTGTGTCGTTTTCGCGGAACACCGCTGCATCGGAACGGTCAACACCGCGAGGCAAAGCCAAACATGTCATTTCTATTTGGCTAGGCGGCGGAATGGGCCAGATCGATACGTTTGATCCCAAACGCGTCGGCGACCCAAGAGCCAAGAAGCCAGGTTCGCTTTACTCGTCAATCGATACTGCGGTCAACGGCGTTTTGGTTTGCGAACATCTGTCGCAACTGGCACCTCGTATGGATCGCGTCACAGCCGTACGCACTGTGCATCATGACGTGATTGATGAACACGCCGCTGCGACCAATCGCATGCACACAGGGCGAATTGTGACTGGAACGGTGACCTACCCATCGCTGGGCAGCGTCGTTGCGAACCAATTGGGCGCGGCGGTCGATGGTGTTCCGCCGTATGTTTTGATCGGCTATCCCAACGTGACGCGGGGCCCCGGTTTCTTGGGATCGCAGTCTGGTTATTTGTATTTGACCGACACGAAACGCGGTCCGGCGGGGCTGTCGTTGCCTCACGGCGTCGACGCCGGACGTCAGTCGGTGCGTGAAAAGTTGCTCGCACAAACGCGATCGTCGGCCCGCAAGCGTTTTCCCGGCGACGAAAAAGTGGCGGACTACGATTCCGCCATCGAACAGTCACTGCGACTCTCTGGCCCAGAATTCAATCGCGTCTTCCAACTCGATCGCGAACCGGACGACTTGCGGAATCGATTTGGCGGCGAGTTTGGGCAACGCTGTTTGCTGGCCCGGCGTCTGGTTCAACGTGGCGTTCGATTCGTCGAAGTATCGCACAATCTGAATTTTCTGAACGGAACCGGTTGGGACGTTCACAACGAGGGCATTCAAAATCAGCACGAACTGATCGCCGAACTGGACACCGCCATGGCCGCGTTAATGGACGACTTGCAATCCAAGTCGATGTTGGATGACACTTTGATCGTAGTCACGACTGAATTTGGTCGTCCGCCTGGTTTTGATTCGGGCGGCGGACGGGGACACCAGGGGAAAACGTTCACGTGCGTTTTGGCTGGTGGCGGATTGAACCACGTCGGCGCCTACGGAGTTACGGACGAGTTGTCCCAGTCCATCGTCGAATCCCCCGTTTCTGTGCCGGACTTCTTTGCAACCATCCACGCAGCGCTGGGCATCGATCCGGGCAAGTCCTTGTACGACGGCGATCGTCCGGTGCCCATCACTGATCGTGGCGTCCCGATCGCATCGCTGTTCGCGTGAGCGATCAATCGGTCTGAACACGAAGCTGGTGCGGTCCGCTGTGGTGGGGTATGATTGGCACCCGTCAAAGCAATTGCCACTAATTCAAGGGTCGCGTGATGAATCGGTTTCTCGTTCTCCTTTTTCTTACTTTGGTCTCGTCCGCCCAGCTATCTGCCCAGATCATTGGCACCGCTAACGATTTGCTTGACGACCAAACGACGTTTTCGAATCGAGTTTTGCAGGTTCGCGAGTATGTGCGACTTCCCAGTAATTCGAGTGTTGGAAATTTGAATTCGCGGCAAATCATCTCGATGACTAATCGTCCCGGCGACGGAAACGCGTTTTATACGACCAGCCAAGACGGCAGCATTTACCGAATTACCGACAACGCGGGTTCGGGCGTCGCCACGCCGTGGTTCAACGTCAATAACTCGATCCAAGTTAATAGCACTAACTCGTTCCACGGTGGATTGCGTTCGATTCAGTTTCATCCCGATTTCAACAATGCGAGCGCGAGCGGATACGGAAAATTCTATGGTTCGTTGATGGCTGGCCAGACGAATTCAATGGCAAACTTTCTCGGCACGTCCACCGGCAACTTCGAAAGCGTGGTTTCCGAATGGACATATGACTTTACGGCCGCGCAAGTGAACAGCAGCTCGTACCGAGAACTGTTCCGGATCAGA
>JBAUHR010000452.1:0-14020 GCA_049680385.1 Rubripirellula sp.
CGGTCTACAGCCCGAATGATCGATCCGGTCCGTTGGTGTATTTCAACGCCGACAACTACAGCGACACGTTCTCGCCGACAACGATTTCCGGTGGTTGGATGGATGCGACGGGCGCGGCGCTTTACCACACGCTGAACATCTACTTGCATCCCGCCGGCGGTACCGATCGCGGTGTGGCTCGTCCGTACTTGACGGACAACTTGGACACCAACGCGGGCGGATACTTGTGGGCCGAACAGGACAAGTACCAAATCATTTCCGCTGGACAGGACGGCAGCTACGGCGGCAGCGTCGCAGCGGGCGTTGCCACCCCAACGGCAACAGCGGCCGCGGGTGTGGTCACGCGTTACCCCAGTGGCGAATTCGACGATTTTTCGGGTTCCAACCCAACTGGCGGCGATAAGTACGAAGACCCCGAATCGATTTACGGCCCCATCAAGCCGCAATTGGACAACATCACCAACTTCTCGACTCGTACTCTCGAATCGGACCTAAAGTGATTTCACTCATCAAGACACGACCGAATGCACCGGAGCAACGCCAGGCTTTCACGCTTGTCGAGTTGTTGGTGACGATCGTAATCTTGGGCATCATCAGCGGGATGGTGTCTCAAGCACTGATCGGTGCCAATCGTCAAGCCAAGGAGACGCGGGCTCAAGCCTTCATCAACCAGCTTAACCTGACGATGTTGCAGCTCTACGAAACCGAAGCGACTCGCAGCGTCGGTTTGCCGGGTCAGGCATGGTCGCCCGAAGCAGCCAGCCAGACTCAGTTGATTTGGCGGCGTGATTGGTTGCGGGCTTCGCTGCCGATGTCAAAAGCCGATATCGATGTCGGTTCAGGCCGACCGGCTGCCGGTTCAGATCCTGCCGCGCCGACGCTGTACAGCGTTCCGTTCTTGAGCGAAACCGGTGCGCAGTTGTTGAACTCGACGCGGCAAGAAACGACGTCGTTGATTTACCGAAATCGTGTCGTGCGGAAGTTGAATGCGGTTGACGGCGCGACGCCGGAATGGGCAACGGCGTATTCAAAATGGACCGACACGCATGAATCGGCTGAGTGTCTGTATTTGATCTTCGCGACCAACACGATCAACGGCCAACCGCTGCTCGGTCAACTTCGTACCCGCGATGTTGCCGACACCGACGAAGACGGAATGCTTGAAATCGTTGACCCTTGGGGCGTCCCGGTGGTTTGGATGCGCAGCCCGGTTGGGTACTACCTGAAGAACACGTGGTCGGCCAATGACGCGCTTGATGCCAACAAGCCAACCGTGGGCGAATTGAAAGCGATCGTCGCTAAGCTTGGCGAAGACCCGCTGGACATTTTGCGTTCGGATCCTCGCACCAAGCTTGTTGAAGACGGCAATGATGCCGATTTGATCGACCCGACCACCAATGACACCAACATCGAGATCGACAAGGTGACGTTCTATGCACGTCCGATGATCGTGTCGGCTGGCCTTGATGGCGAGTTTGATCTTCTGGTGACTCCGTCGGGAACGACTCGGGCCACTCAGGGCAGCCAGCGGATCGCAAGTCTGGCGTCACCCCAACGTCGTCGACGCAACAACTCGTTGGTGCCACATCCGATCGGTTACGGCAGCAACGTGTTCTTCCCAGACCCGTTTTACAGCGTGGCCATTGTTGGTGACGCAACTCGGCCGCTTGACGATCGTCCAGGCGCAGTAGTCGACGTGAACGGCAACGGTGTCGACGAATCGGCTGACAACATTTATCCAAGCTTGGCACTGCAATGATGAATAATCGTAAAACCGAAATGCATCGATATTGTCTGGCTCGGCCCGCCGAGTCGCTGCGGTCTCGTGCTGCACTGACGCTGGTCGAGTTGATGGTGGCGCTCGCTGTGATTTCAGTGTTGGCTGGTATCGCATTGCCGACGGTCAAGAGCACCATTCAGGGCCAGAAACTCAGTCGCGCGGCAACGTTGTTGCAGTCGGCAATCGAAGAAGGCCGTGCCCGATCGATCGCAACCGGCGGTGGTGGCGGCATCATCATCGATCGTTCGGGGATCGAAAACATCAACCAGCGATGTGATTCGACGCGAGTTCGATTTGCGACGGTTTCGCCACCGTACACCGGCGACACGCCGGGATCGACGGTCAAGATTGGCGTCGCGAACGGCGCGTTTGTTCGCAACGACGTGATCTCGATTTGGTTTGACCCTACATCGATTCAGGCTCGCCGAGCGGTCGACGACATTCTGGCTGAACAGGCTGATCCAACACTGACGGTACGAACCAAGCCGATCAATCCAGGCGACTTTATCCAGCTTGACAACGGCGGGTTGATGTTGCGAGCGACCGATGTGATGCGATACGGAACCGTTGCTTTTCGCGATGCGGCCGGCATCACTGCGGCGCAGTTGAGCGATGTCGATGTGGTGAACTGGGTGTGGATCGAAGTCGAACGCTTGGAACCACAACTGAACTTGCGACGCTTTGTGGGTCAGGACGTTTCGTTTCAGGTCAATCGCAGCCCACGGCCAGCAATCTCGATGCCAGTCGATCTGCCTCGCGGTACCGCAATCGATTTAACTTCGTCCGGCATCGGGCGGTTTGGCAGCCAATTCTCGCCCATGTTCATCGACGGCAATTACATCGACACGACGCTGGCACCGTTTGTGGGAACACCCCGTGATTACCAATCCATCTATGTCTTGTTCGGACGTCGCGGCGAAGTTGCGCGAGTTCTGGGCGGCGTTTTGGTGGGCGGAGTGGTTGAACTGCTAGAAATTCCTGTGACGGGCGACATCTTCTTCTTGGTCGGTGAGGGCGGTGAAATCAAGCCCGAAGATCCGCTTGAAGACGCTGACCGAAATCCACTTGAAGATGCCAAGAAAGACGGACGCACACCGCTGTTGGATTCAAGCAGCATTTGGGTGTCGATCAAAGCACGCAGTGGCGAAGTCATTGCGTCGCCTTGGATCGATCCAACCGACAGCACGTCCAACTTGATCGGCGGTGCCCCAACGGTATCGACCAACGCAACCCAAAAGAAACGAATCGAAGATGTGCTCGGACGCACTCGCTCGGCTGCCGTAGAAGTTCGTGAAGACGGAATCTAGCAGTCGGTGATGAAGCGATGCTTCGTCAAAAACACTTATCAAACTACTGACGGTAACGACGCGAATGATTTTGAATCGTGTCGATCACAGGCAGCATCGGAATGCAGCCGAAACTCATCGATTGAGCTGAACATGTACATGAACTGGACGACTTCCCCAGCCAAGCAAGCTGCTGGTTCCCCAGCCAAGCAAGCGTTAGGCCGCCGGTCCTGCCGACGGGCGGCGGTCACGCTGATGGAATGTATCTTTGCGATCGGTGTGGTTTTGACTGGGCTGGTCGGATTGGCGGCGTTGATTCCGATCGCGTCCCAGAACGCTCGCGACACGATTGAAATCGACCGCAGCATCAGCGAGTCGACATCGGCATCAGCCGTCGGTGTCGTTCAATCGTTCCACGATCTCGACTCGTTGGTGATGTTTGACAAACCGGTGCAAGGATCACTCGCTAACGCGGCCGGTGGTTACGTCCCAACCAACGCGATGCAGACGTTGGAATCGAAGTTGTCCAATGCACCGTTGAAACTGGAATCGCCCGGCTACATGCACATGTTGGCTAACACCGGACTGACGGGCGGGATCTGCATCGATCCACTGGGGATACCGGACTTGGCGTTGTTGACGACTAGCTTTGTGACTGCCCCCAACGTCGCTCAACCGTTTGTGGCGCCGGTCAACACGGACTCGGCATTCGACTACAGCCGCTTTCCGTACTTCAACGAACGGTACAACGTTCTAGCGTCGCCGAACGAACAGATCGGTGATCCAGCGGCCGTGAACAATGCGACAAGAACCACCCCGTGGCCGATGGGGCCGCGGATGTACCGGGTGACGTTGAAGTCGCCGATGTTCGACAGTCAAAATTTTATGCGCCGATATCAGTTGATGTCGCCATCGATCACTCGCAACATTTTCGGCGGCTCGAACGGACTGTCGAATGTCGACGCTCCGGAAAAAGAGTTGCCTCGGGGAGTGCTAACCGAAACGACGCTTGTCGGTGGAAACCGGCTCGACGCTGGGCGTGACAACGCCAGCGACTACACCTGGTTCGCGACGCTGACGCCCAACTTTTTGGGCGGTGATAGTTTTCGCCAATCGATCGTGGTCGTTCGCAAACGACTTGCCCCCGTGCCGCGACGCGTCGATGACCCGTTCGCATTGCAGAAAACCAACTACACGATCGACGATGCCGATGACAACCCAACGTCCGAGCGTTTGGCGTGGATCGATCCGGAAACCGCGATTGGTTTCAATGGTGGTTCGGGCGGTGAAGTCAGCGTGTTCGGCTCGCAAGGTGTGACGGACGACATTTCATCGAACAGTTGGGTGATGCTGTCGCGTCAACCGCATCGCATCACCGGTCCGCCCTTGACGCTGCGAGCGGATGGTCCGGCGGTTCACCGTTGGTATCGCGTGATCAGCGTTGGCGAAGCCGAGTTGACGTCGAATTACGCATGGGCTGGCGGAACGAACGATGTTTGGGGGCGACGATTGTCGCTGGCCGGACCGGATTGGGCGTTCCAGGATGAAACCACCGGCAACACAACACCGATCGACGACACGTTCTGCACGATCGTCGAAGGCGCGGTTTCGGTGATCGAATCGGAGGTCAAGTTCGAATGATGTTTACACCCCCCACCGACTCTTCTCTTCTCTCTTTCGAATGCTCGCAACCCTCTGCGGGAGAAAATTCAATGTGCCGAATCGATTCAATGCTGCGTCGAAGATCAATGCGCGGTCACCAACCACACCGCGGAATTGTCCTGCTGGTCGTGCTTGGCATGCTGACGCTGTTCAGTGTGATGGCGGTGTCGTACTTGGTGTTCACCTCGCGGCAACGTTCCACGGCCTACAACATCAGTCGCAGCGAGACCAATAATTTCGACGGCGAGCAGTTGCTGGGCGATGCGTTGGAGGAAATCCTGGTTGGATCGAACACTCCCGAGTCGTCGGTTTGGGGGCACGATATCCTGGGCGACTTGTACGGAATGCGAGACGCGATTCTAGGCGAGATGACGCCGTGGCAGTCGGGCGCCCCGACTTTCGTCGTTGCCGATCCAGCGCTGGTGCGACCGGAAGTGTTGCTGAACAATTTTGTTCGGATCCCAACAGAGTTGTTCCGCTCGGCGACGTATCCGAATCGCCGAGTCGATCACTCATCGCTGCCGGAACGAAATTATCCTTCGGCTTCGACGCCTCTTTTTGAAATGGACGACGAGCTAGCGGGACGGATTTTGACGTTCCGCGAAGGGCCGCTCGAAGGGCTGTCGATGCGAGTGCTTCGTTCGTTTGGCAATCATGTTTCGCCGACGGTGACGAATGGTCGCCAAATCCTAAGCGGGCAATTGGTGTTGGACATGCGTCCGCACTTGCACCGTGCGATCACGATTGAAAGTCTCGGTGAAACGGACACGCTTGCCGGTTGGCTCGAACGACCAGTGAGTGCTAACTATCAAGTCTCGTTGTTGTTCTATAACCGAATTCCAACGCCCACGACTTTCGCGACACCGCTTTCGGATTTTTATCTCAACGGTGCGATCCTGAATGGGCCTGGTTTAGGTTTTGACGTTGGACGGACGTCACTGACTGCCGTTGGCGATCCCAATCAGAACTTGAACGAAGTCATCAGTACGAATGCAAGTCCGCTTCCCGCGTTCACACCGAACCCGATCGGTGGTGCAGCGTTCGCCGGTTCGGATCTGGTGACGGCTACGGATGTGCCCGCGGCGTTACAGGGGCACTATTCGCTCTATCGTCGTGAAGCACGCGCATCATCGACGACCGCTTCCCAAGGTTATTTGCAGGATTTACCAGGGGGCGATGCGGACGAACCGTACGATGCGCCGGACGAGCAAAACTTGTGGCTCAGTTATTTTCCAACCAACGAAGCGTTTGGTGCATCGTCACCCTCGTTTGTCCGGCCTGCCCTGTTGCACTGGTTGATCAATCAACAGTCCGGCGCACTGGACACTCTGACTGCGGCGCGGTTGCAGCAGATTTTGCGTGCCGTTCAGCGTTCGACGACGCGGCCTTTGCCAATCAGAAACGACGCCACAGCGATGCCAACGGCGCTTAGCAATCGCGGTGCGGGTGTGCTGCAACTGGATTACAGCGACTTCACCGGCAGCAACAACTCAGATCTCGGGCGACCGTCACCTACGAATGGCTGGCTGGATTTTTCGGAAACGAATCAAGCGACTTTGGCCGCCGACATTCGACGTTTGGTTCGGTCTCTATGCGGCGGCGACAGCAACGGTGACGGGTATCCGGACTGGGACGTCGACAACAATGGCGACGGGATCCCGGACAGCATTTGGACCGACGCAGGATTGCCGTTGACCGAATCCGAAGATGGTTCGTTGGTCAAACCTTTGGTCGCATACTTGATCGAAGATCTAGGCGGCCGCGTTGATGTGAACTTGGCGGGCAACTTAGTTCAGGCTCGAAACGCCATTCAAAAATCGGCCAGCGGTGTGCTGTACCGAACGGGCATCCCGACTGGGCCGACGGTCACGCACACGGACTTGCCGGCGGGGTTCGGATACGGTCCGGCTGAAATCAGTTTGAATCCTTTGTTCGGCGGTTCGCCCAACGGAGCTCTGGATCTGTTGCGACGACGTTTGGTCAGCCGAACGTTCTCAGGTGTCGAATACGTCGCTGCGGGTCACTTGATCGATCCGATCACTCAAAGCGGCAACGATCTGATGGGAGTGCTGCGACAACCCTACTTGCCAAACGTCCACAGCACGGCGAATGCCTACGGGTTGCCCGTGGATAAGTTTGGTCGTTCGTCGATGGCGCTTGGGATTGATGGTGGTTTGATGGTCGCCAATTCGTCCGTCACGGTTCAGACGCCAACGTTGTCGGCGGGTGCCCAGGCGGGCGACGCGAATGACGATCCGTATGAATTGGTGACGACGCCCGGCGATTTGCCGGATAGCGCCTTCACGCTTCCCGATATGGAAGCGATGTTGCGATTCAACGATTTCGATCGTGATGCGCTCGACAGTGCATTGGTCGAACTTGCCCAGAACCACATGACCGCGATCGCGGACCAACAAGAGTTCGCGAACTCGGTCACCACGATCAGCAGCAGTGCGGCCGTCAACACGGGGATGTTGCCACAAGAGTACCGTGGTACCAATTTGGCGAACTCGGCCGATACACCGGCGTCGATCTTTGACGATGCCGTACGTAGCTTGCCACCCAATTCGGGAACCAATCGGTTCGACACCGCACAACGCAACGCGTTCTTGATGCAGTTGTTGCCTCGCGAAGTGCTTAGCGGTGGGAAGTTGAATTTGAATCGTCCGTTCGGTAACGGTGTCGATGATGACGGCGACGGCGTTATCGACGATCCCGAAGAACTTCGCGCGGCGGCTAACAATCTGTTCTTCTATCGTGACTTCACCGGCACGACGACGAACACTTTCTATACGACTCAGTACAGCGATTTGACGCCCGGCGAACCGGGACCGGCCAGTGCAGGTAACGTCTATCCGGAACCCACGCCGCAAGGTTGGTTTGCACGTCACTTGTACGTGATGGCGATGACGTTGGTGCGTGACCTGAACGGAACCGACGCGTTCGATTTCTCGCTTGGTTCACCACCGACGATCGCGACGGCGACTTTCCGTCGTGACACGTTGCCGGGAACGGCCTACGGGACCGCCAACTCGGCCGAAGAAGAGTATCGCGCTTGGACGTTGGCTCAGTGGGCGATCAATGTGGCCGATTTCCGTGACCCCGATTCGATCATGTCGCGATTCGATTACGACGTGTATCCGTTCGATGGTTGGGACATCAACGCGACGCCACTTACCTATCGAACGGTTTGGGGGATGGAGTATCCCGAACTGGCTTTGGAAGAATCGCTTGCGATGCACGATCGACGTGTTCGCGATACGGACTTGGATGCTTCGTCGGAGCCTCGTTTCAGCGGCGGCACGTTCCGCGACGATGACACCGACCAGTGGCGGTTGCCGCAGGGATCGTTGTTCTTGGAAGTGCGATCAACGCGTTCGCCGGACTATTTGCGAACGCCATCGACCGACACGGACAGCACGTCGCAGGCGTGGGCCGTGCCGACGGAACTGTATTCTCAGGTCGACACAAGTTCGACTGTTGGAATGCCAGAGTACGAGTACATGTTGGACTTGGCTCGCACCGCGCCAGACCGCAATCCGGTTTGGCGAGTCGCGATCTCGCCAGCACACGACGATACCGTGCGTGGCACGCCGCTGCAGTCGGGTGACGAAATGTTGCAACCGGTCGGTAGCAATGTTGAACCGTTCGCCGCCGCCATGAATCGTCAAACGGCGACTTTGCAGTTGGACCGTCCTGACTTCTTTGGGGCCGACATCCCGATTGCTCAACAAGTTGACCGTGTCGTTTGGTTCACCAACGTCGATCCTGATAACGGTCTGCAACGCGACGGAGCGACGACTGGGACTGCGATCGGTGGCCAAAACTATGGTGACTTTACCGCCGGCGATGGTTTCATCGACTTTGCTCCCGCCGATTCGAACGACGTCGAAAAGATTTTCTACAACCGTTTTGCTGCGGCCGATTATCCCTACCAACTGACCGATACGGACAACCTGACCGAAGTTCACCTTCGGGGTGGCCAGTACGCGATTGTCGGACCACGTGCGATCACGAACCTGGGAACGCTGCAAAGCAATGCTGGAACGCCGACGCACGATCCAACGACTCACGAACCGTTGGTGAACTATGTGGATTACGAATCGCCGCAGCGGTTCTTGTTGGGATCAACCGCTTTCGAGCACCGTTTGTTTACCAATTCGAACGCAACGCCAACGGTTGCCGGTGGCGCCGACAGTACCATTCGTAACACCGTGGGTATCATCGCGGCAGCAAACGTTCCGACTGGTTTCACCGGACCGCCCGTGGTTGGCACGACACAGGGCATTGGTATTAATGTTTCGGAACCGTTGCCCGTGGCTGGTGCTTACTATCCCTCGCCAACCCAACGGTTGAAGGTGGGCTTCCCGCTGGATGCCTATCGCGACTTTGATACTTCGACTGGAAACTTGCCAGATTTGCCGTTCGATCAGGCAGCGTATGCCGAGTTGTTTCTTGTTTTTGGTGCTGATGCCGAGCGAACGGGAACGCGAGAACGTTTCAAAACGGCTTACTTGCAACGGCTTGCCGATCCAACTCAGCCGCATGACGAAGTTCTGAATCCGTACATCAGTGTCGATTACATCACGATCGACTTGACCGTGTTCAACGGCAGCGATGGCAATACGCAGCAAACCGATACCGGATTGGGTGTGACCGAGTGGACGGACAAGGGCAACCCGGATCCGTTCACTTCGATCCCAGATGAACGCTTTGCGACACGTTACAAGACTGGCAACACGATCTTCCAAGATGTCGCGGCAGGCGGGCAAGAGAATTTGTCTCACAGCGTCAACACGTTCCCGCCACCGGTGACCTCGCCGGAAGCGGCTGGTGCGGCAACGCTTGGCGGACACGTGCCGTATTTCCCGTACACGCTGAATATGCAGACGGCGGTGAATCCGGATACGGCACCGCCTGGCGCGACGAAACCGGACACCGACCCCAGTCGTACGGCTCATTCGTCGACGCTTGGATTTGCCAATGCTTCGTACGGCAACCGTTGGCGTACGACCGGCACAACGGACACTCGCTACGCAGGGATGCCGGTGAACAATTACTTCTCGTCCGCGACTTGGTTGAACCGTTCGTATGTATCGCCCGGTGAATTGATGTGGGTGCCAACGACTTCGGCCGCTCGCTTTGGGGCGTCGTTCGGAACGGCAGCCACGGACACTGGTTTCACGGCGGGGAATGTGTTTGCTTCGCAGGCACCGCCGCACGCGGTTGGCGATCGCTTGGATTACAACCAAGTCTTCCCGCACTTGTGGAATTACAGCAGCACGGATCAGGCTAGTTTCTTGAACTCGCCGAACCTGCATCGGATCCTGAATTACATCGAGGTTCCGGCACCGTTCGATTTCGAGAACGATTTCGTGTCGACGAATCGCAATATCGAAAATTTCAGCACCGTCGCATTGCCTGCTCATTCGACCTTCGGTGGTTCGGTGAATTATCCAGGGTTGGGTTCCGCGGTGACGGGGAATCCAAACAGTTGGACAACGGGGACGACGAACACTTTCTGGTTGAACCAGATGACGATCGAATCGCTGCGAACGCCGTTCAATATTTTGCAGCCTCAGTTCCGACAAGGCCGAATCAACCTGAACACGATCAAGGGGCCGCGTGTTTACCGGGCCTTGATGGAAGGAATCTCGGATAGCAGTGATCCGGCGTTCGGTGCGTTTGCGGCTGATTTTTCACTGAGCCGTCGCGGCTACACGTTGCCGATCACCGCATCGAGTGAACCTGTGTCGCAAGTTGGCAGTACGCTCTCTCAGTTTGATCGCACTCGGCCAAGCCAGTTTGGCGGTGCGTTCCGGCCATCGAATGCATCGGACTTGGCGCCGCTTGCGACCGATCGTGTTCGTCCGCTCGATCGCACGACCATGCGTCCGGGAGTAGCGGCAACCGACGCGCTCGGTGGCAATTATCCGCTGTTCCACAAGCCGCTTGGCGGAACCTTGAACGGTGAAATGCGAGAACGAAGTGCGTTGCATAACGACCTTGCGATCACGCGGCTAGAAAATCTGGCATCTGACCAATCCAACGTGTTCGGTGTGTGGATCACGGTTGGACTGTTCAAGGTTGACGGCAACCTGCATGTCGGCCAAGAACTTGGCAGCGATCTGGGCCAATCACGTCGCTTCCAATCGTTTCACATCATCGATCGCAGCGTTCCGGTAATGTACGAACCGGGACAATTGAACAACGCGATGGAAACTGTTTTGCTCTCTCGAATGTTGAACTAAGCCGTGGTGAATAAAATGATGATTCAGAAATTGAAATCACCCGCGGCAGTGTCACGTTTGGCATGGGCACGTGGGAGCCGAGTTGGTGTTTGGGGTCCGCTAGCGTTCACGCTGGTTGAGTTGTTGATTGCGATGACGATCACGTTGCTGTTGATGGCAGCGATGGCAAAGTCGTTCGGCGTGATCGGCAAGTCGATCCAAGTCGGACGCAGCCAAGTGTCGCTAAGCAGCAAATTGCGTTCGGTTAGTTTTCGCATCCGTACTGATCTTCGGTCGCGGACGGCGGACATCAACCCACCGCTTTCGTCGACCGCGGGCAGCGGTTACTTCATGTACTACGAAGGTCCGCTGACCGAGCAGTCGATGGCGTTGTTTGGTGCTCGCCCTGAACGCAAACTTAGCTCGGGAGTTGTCGTCAATGAATTTACGCCAGCCGACGGGCCGGCTGGAACGGCAACCGCCGATGCCAATTACAACGATGCGAACGCCAGCGCGACCTATCGCCAGCACGGACGGATTGGGGACTTTGACGACTACATCGCGTTCACAACCGAAGCGTCTGGCGACCAGTGGTTTACCGGAAAAGTGCCGGCTTACTTGGTCGAAGATGGGCTGACGGGCGCTGATGCGATGGAACCGCGAGTGATCCGGTCTAAGTTCGCCGAAGTCATCATGTGGGCGTCGCCTGTGTGGGAAGTCGATTCAGCAACCAACTTGTTGCAGGTCGCGACTCACGCCAACGGTGGGATGCCGCTGTATCGTGACAAGGACAACGACCTAATTCCCGATCGCATTGTGCTGCACCAACGAACATTGTTGATTCGACCCGATTTGAACGCCGTACGTTCGGTCACTAACGGCGGCGGAAATGCATTCACGACAAACGTGCTGCGTCCTTGGAATGCGGTTGCCAACCCGATGACGGTCCCCGCACCGCTTGAACGTTTGTATCCAATTGGGGTGACCAATAACGGCACTTCGCCGATGTACCCGAATTACGCCGTGCCGACTAGCGCGACGGATAACCGCGACATGCTGACCAGCAATTGGTTGGTTGGAATGGCGCCGCTGCATCACTTTTATGACCTCTCGCTTCGCCGCGTGATCGACCCTGAAACAGGTCAGCCGACCGGTTTTGTCGCGGCTAATTCGATGGCGGATTTGGTCCAGCCGCACAATCGGTTCGGACACGTCCGTTACCCCGGTCGCTATTTCGGCCGCGGCACTTTCGGCACGGGCGACGACGCAACGTCGATGCCCTTGTTGGCATTGGCGTGGAATGATCCGATCCTGACTTGGCAAGGCACAACGGATCCGCGTGCACCGGGCGTTGCGGCACAACCAGCTTGGTTCCCAACGGGGCAACCAAGCCCCAAGACACTCAACGCCGGTGGCGTGCCGAACTCGCGAACCGGATTGTTCAACGGTTGGTTGTTGCCAATGTTTGAACTTGGCGATCCTAACCCGGTTGGAACCAGTTTTGGCGAGCACTGGGAACGTGAATACTTGGCGACGGCCGACCCGCGATGGGACCGTACCGGCGAAGATATTTTGACATCGAACGTGCTGTCGTTTGACATTCGCGGATTCGACCCGACTGCACCTGTGTTCATCACGGGCGGACCCGACGGCGAACCCGGTGTTGCGGGCTATGATGATGACACTAGCGGTTCAACCGATGAAACGGATGTGATCGCCGGACCCATCGCCCAGATTGAACTTGGGGCCGCCGGCAGCGATGACGTCTTGGTTGGCGTCAATGACCTTGCGGTTTACGATTTGGTGGGGCAACCGATCATTGATCCACGTCGGCCGCCGACGTACTACGACAATGGCACGATGAGCCCGATTACCGGTTTGAAGGTAACGCTCGGGACCCGAGGCGAGTTTGTCGATCTGGCTTACCCGATGCTGGCCGGTTCAACTCTACGAGAACGTTACGCAGCCTCGATCACCGGTACCGAGATTTCATCGCCACCGCTTTCCGTCACGGCGAACGCGCAGGTCGCGACCAATTTCAATCTGTTCATGCAATCGGCGTTTTCGGGATTGCCGCTGGAGCAACCGTCGGCCATCGCCGGGATGAATTCGTTGAAACGAAGTGGCAAGCTGGTTCACGCGGCCACGAACGGCGCGATCTGCTTTTTTCAACCAACCTACGACACGTGGACCGACGGTTACGAAACCGATGGGTTTGACCAAACGCATACGTTGGCGGGCCAGGTGCGTGGTGCGAATTTGATGGGGACGACTTGGGTGCTGAATAATCCAGCCAGTTCCGGAGCCGCTCCCTCGCCTCGACTGGTCGCTCCGACGCCACAGAACTTGATTCAAGTCGATACCGGACGTTGGGTGCCCAGCGAACCCGAAACTTCGCCACCGTTTCCAACGCCGTTGGAAGCGATCAGTGTGACGGTTCGAGTGATGGATCCATCGAGCGAAGAAATGGCTCAGTTCACCGTTGTGGAAGCACTGGAGTAACCTCGGGTGCGTTTGCTGGTTTGGTGTTTGCTTGGCTTGGCGGTGGGTTACCGATTGTGGTCACTCGCCGGGGCGTTGGTGCAACCGGCTGCTGAGATTCAATTCGATGCTCCGGTGGCGACGAAGACGTATGACTCCGGTGCAGTGGTTGGTGTCGACGCGGGGCTGGACGGTTTACCAGGGATCGCGTTGGTGGATGATGGGTTCAATGGGATTGTTGACGATCGCGTTGAACTTGGTGCCACCGGCAGCGACGATCGATTGATCGTGCTGTCTGAAACGGCGTATCAGGCCGATCCCGACGGTCCGCCGCTGGTGTTGCAGCGCGGTGCTTGGCTGGACGCGAACACCGTGCCCTCGGTCGATGAAAGCGGACCACCGACCCGTCAGTTCTTCCAAGGTCACAACGATGCCGGGGTCTGGGAAGTGATGCGTCAGTCGGGCGGATCGGTGACTGCGGTCCAGCCTTGAAATCGACCCAAAGAGGTCGGTCAGCGTGTTCGCAGAATCCCCAGTTTCGGACCACCCTTCGTGGCCCTGCGACTCCGCTCGCAGGGTGT
>JBAUHR010000453.1:0-7137 GCA_049680385.1 Rubripirellula sp.
TGCAAACCTCACCCGAATCAAACTGTTCATTGCGTTGTGGCCGCGGCATCGCTCATTTCTCCCTGAAAAAGTGGAACCCAAATCTTAACAAACGTCCCGAGGCTGTCAACGGAGGGTGGCTGGCACCATGCGAGCTGAGCTGGATCGCGTCGGGACAATGTTGCTCCGACGCGCCTCGGCGAAAGGGGGCAGCGGAGTGCTACCTGTACCCAATTGAGGTAAACTGCTGCGACCCAGGAAGGTTACTCTTCCCGATTTCTCGTTTCTATCGAACATCGCCAAGTGATTCTATGAGTCAAGATTACATCGCATTTGACCCGTCGGATCTTCCTGCACCAGCGGAACTGGATACGTTGGGAGCGTGGATTGATTCGGTTGTTGGTAATGGACAGGAATGTGCGGCTGATTCGGCAACAGATAAAATCAGCGAACTGCTTGGTTGGGCCAGTGGGAAGTTCGGCGACACGGTGGATGAAAATTCGATGTGGTCCTGTTGGCCGCCCTGTCTATTGGCCGAAGGACGGTACTGCACGTTTAACTTGTGCCCAAGTGCCGATTCGATGACGTTCATGATGTTACTGAGTGACCAGTGCAAACGTCTGGGGCTGGTGATGATTGATCCGTCGGGTCGCAATCCGTTTATCACCGTTCCGACTGGCGGCGGTTTGTTGGATTGAACGCGGATGTTGAAGTTATCCGTTGGCGCTTGTCACGGGCCTTTCGCGGCATACCCCCCTGCCAACACGCCTAGGGATCAGAATCGTAGCGTCTGAGAGAATACGATGTCCACGCCGAGAGTCGAAGTTCGCTATCAGTTTTTCCCGACGGCCTGGGACACCGGTGTGTCGCGGCGGGTGTTCGAGCTACTGATCGGTCCGAACAAGCTCTATCCGGCGACGCGGTGGAGTAATGAGGGCAAGAAGAAGTTGCCAGAGGATGACGTGATTGAGTGGTTGACGGAGTGGTACGAAGCGTCCTTCAAGGGCAATCGTATTCCGCTGTTTACGGATCACGGAAGCGATCAGTATCACTTCGATTTGCTTCGTAGTGAGTGGGGCGACCACTCGTTGCTGGGGCAGTTGCTGCATTGGCCCAAGCATCTGGATTTGATCGTCCCGGCTGAGCAGGCCACGAAAGCCAAATCGATCCAAGCGATCACTGAAGTCGCCGTGATCACGGACGCGCCGTTGGTGCCGATCGATTTTCGTCCCAGCCGGAAGGTGGAAACGATTACGCTGGAGTCGAGGCGGGAAATGTCGCGAGTCGTCAAAGGCACCATTCACGCTCATGCTGCCGCGGGGCCGTGGCGAGGACTGCACCGGATTCCGTGGCGATTGATTCTGGGACGTCATATTGTGTCGACGATTGGCGAGGGGCGTCTAAGGAATCTTCCGGCCGAACAAGCGATCGATCATGGCAACGGATTTTGGACCCTGCAAACAACGACGGAACCAGCGGAGTCGATTTCGCAGCGGGGCCGTGAGGCTGAACGCGACATCATCGCGACTTTGGGCGAAGAGTTTTTTGCTGCTACGGACCGCAATGAATTGGCGAAAGTGAAGCCAGCGTTTCCGCCAGATTTGGTGCCGGATGATGGACGGTTGTTTGAAAAGTATGGCGAAAGGTTGAAGCCGTTGTAGTTACTTCACTGGGGTAGATATGACGATTAATCCTTCTTCACCGCCGAGTAGGAGTCACATCGCCAAGTACACGAAGAACACCGCGAAGGCGAAGAAGTTGAGCAGAGTGATGGTGAGCAATCGCTGTTTCTTACCTGCCCACGCAAAGTACGCGACGGTCAGCCAGATTGATGCGAATGCGAGGAACCCGGCAAAGACCATCGCCGCTTTCTTGACATCATCACTGAATCCTTGACGCTGGGCAACCGAAATCGTCTCGAGCAAGATGATCGTTGCGAATCCTGCCGGAACTAACGCCAGTAGACCTGCAATCAGTGTCATCATGTACGAGCGAGTGGCCGGCACTTCCACACTCCCATCCACTTCGACGGGTTCGTAGGGATTGGGGGTGGATGGCATTTTGAAATGTTGGGTTGCTGTGAGACGAAACAAGCAGCGAAAGCGGTTCGGATCGCGCGGATTTTGTATTCGTTAGTTGGTAGAAGATTTTTGCGGGTAGAAGATAGAAGGAGGACATGTTTCATTTTCTACTCGACAAAAACTTCTAGCCCCAGAATAGTCGGCCGAAGAAGCCTGGCTTTTTGGCGCGGACATTGAAAACGCACTTGGCTGTGCCTTCGGGAAGTTCGACCTTCATGTCGATTGGCAAATGGTCGTCGATGTCCAATTCGTCTTCTTCCAAAAATCTTGACTTACTGAGACCCAGAAAGTTGTCGGATTGATCGAAATAGGCGAGGTCGTACTTTACGTCCGATAGCTTATGCCGTGATGCGTTGATGATGCGACCTTGCAGGCGATCTTCGTATTGTTGCTCGTTGTTGGGTTCGTCTTCGTCGTCGTCTTGGTTGGGCATGCCGTCCAACTCGGGGTACAGGCCGTAGCTGGTCACGGTGCGGATCACCAGCTCGGGAACCGCTAAGAACCGAGAAACTCTGCCGAGCTCTGGTTTCATAAAGAATGACATATCCATTGCGTGTATTCCTTGGTGACTCATTGTTTTGCTGGTGGATGCTATCATGTTGCGATGACTTCTGCGCAGCATGACACGACGGCGGAGTATCGTCGGCGTATTTGCCGAGCGATTGATTTTCTCAATGCGCACCTGGACGAGGCTCCTTCGGTGGCCCAGATCGCCAAAGCGGCACCGTTTTCGAGCTTTCATTTTCAGCGTCTCTTTCGCGCCATGCTGGGCGAATCGGTGGGTGAGTTCACGCGGCGGTTGCGGTTGGAAAAGGCCGCGCGGCGGTTGCTGTTTTCGCCAGGGGATGACATTACCAGTATCGCAATCGATCTGGGGTTCAGCAGTTCACAGAATTTTGCCAAAGCGTTTAAGAAGCACTTTGATGTTTCGCCGACGGAGTATCGTTCGCAGCAGCAGATTCTATCGAAGGAAACCGGCGAGCCGAATTGGACGGATGTTTCGTCGACGATGGTGGGTGACGTTTCGGTGGTGCGTTTACCTGAGCGAAGGGTGGTCTACATCCGGCATTTTGGTTCGTACAACGATGCGGGGGTGCAGGGGGCGTTTGAATCGTTGACACGTTGGGCGAAACAACGTGGGTTGGACGAGTGGACGCATTATCTAGGCGTGCCGTGGGATGACTTGGATGTTTCGTCGGAGGAGCGTTGTCGGTTCGATGCGTGTTTGACGGTTGGCGAGCAGACGCATGTGGGGCCGCAGATTAACCATCAAGTTTTGCCAGCCGGACAGTATGCGACGTACCACTGCGAGATCACGAATCACGATTTTGAATTGCCCTGGACGCGGCTGATGCGAGATTGGTTGCCCGGTAGTGGATATCAGCCAGCGGATGGGCCAAGGTTGGAGTTTTATCACAGCGACGGAAGTGACGATGAACAGGGCCGCTGGGATTTGGAAGTGGCGCTGCCGGTGGAGACGTTGTGACAACTCAGCACGATTGGAAACATCGTTCGCACGATTGGAAACGCCGGCGTGGTCGAAGAAATCTAGGATGCTTGTGTTGGCTGATTTGACAGCCTGTTGCACCCTTTTCTTCGGAGACACTTCTCATGAGTCTTTTCAAAAACAATCGTCGTAACCGTCGTGCCGCTTCGAAACAACGCCGCTCGCGACTGGAGACGCTGGAGTCCCGCAAGCTGATGGCGGCGAACTTGTCCGCCACGGGGATCTGGGATATCTCGGGCACCCATGGCAGCGACGAAATCTATGTCGCTCGGAATCGCTACGATTCGTCGGTCTTGATCGTGGAACTTAACGGGCGGATCGTGGCCGAAGAAAATGCGGCCGACGTGAAAGCGATTCATGTCAACGGCGGACGTGGGAACGACTTGATCGAGATCTACCAAACAGACGGCGCGATCAATTTGCCGACTCGGCTGATCGGTGGACAAGGTAACGACGTCATCGTGGGCGGCGACGGAAACGATTTTATCGACGGTGGTGCTGGGCACGATGAACTGGTGGGCGGCGGCGGGAACGATGTGATCTTCGGTCGCGGTGGCGATGACTATCTGGAAGGCGGATCAGGTCAGGATCAACTTGACGGCGGCAGCGGATGGAACGAATTGGGTGACGCGTCGGACAAACCGTCTGTGACTCCGACTCAGCCAACGACACCAGTGAAACCGACCACACCGACTCAGCCAACGACCCCGGTGGATCAGAAGCCAGTGGACGAAGCACCGACCGAAGTGGCCAAGACGAATCGCGTTCCAGCGGAATGGGAGCGACACGATTCGACTTGGATGCAGTGGCCCAAAGGCGAAGAGGCTTCGTATCGTGACAACTTTGCTGGCATCATTGGCACCCTGCAGGCTTACGAGCAAGTCAACTTGGCCGTCGAGTCCACACGGGCGCAAGCCGATGCCGAACGTTTTCTGAAATCGAAGAACGTGCCGCTGGAGAACGTTCAGTTCCATGTCATGCCTTACGACTGGAGTTGGATGCGGGACAACGGTGCGATCTGGGTCGAGCAAACCAGCGCGACGGGCGAACAGAATTTGATCGTCCAGGATTGGGGCTTCGACGGCTGGGGCGGTGATGGCGGACCGTCGCGGAAGGATGACGCGGTGCCTTGCAAAGTGGCCGCGATCGAAGGCGTGGCGTGCGAAGCGGTCGAAGTGACTTTGGAGAAGGGCACGTTGGAGTTCAATGGCAAAGACACAGTGATTTCGTCGTGGACAGTGCTGCATGACCGCAACCCGACGATGAGCCGTGCGGAGTTGGATGCGGTGCTAAAAGAGAAGTTCGGTGTGTCAACGGTCGTTTGGATCGAAGGTGCTTCGCAGGGCGATTTGACGGACGGACATGTCGACGGGATCGCGCGGTTTGTCAACGAAAACACAGTCGTGGTGTCGCGGTACGTGGATCAAAGTGATCCGGATTCGGCGTTGTTCGAGAACGCGGCGGCGAAGATTGCGGCGGCGGGTTTCAACGTGGTTCGCATGGACATTCCCGGCTACGTGCAATATCGCGGGGAGTGGCTGCCAGCGAACTACACGAATTACTTGGTCGCCAACGATGTAGTGGTGGCGTCCAGCTATGGCAATGAAGCGTTCGACAATAACGCGCGCCGTCAGTTGCAACAGTTGTTTCCCGGTCGCGATATCGTGCTGACGGATACTCGCGAGCTCTGGTACAACGGCGGGGCAGTGCATTGCGTGACCAACGACCAGCCGTTTTTGGCGGGAAACGCGACACCGGTTACTGAGGTCGTGGATCCCGTGACGCCAGATTTCATCACGCCGATCCAGCCAGGGGTGGAGTCAAAGCCGGAAGCGAATCCGATGGATGTGAACGGTGACGGATTCGTGACGCCAGCGGACGCGTTGATGGTGATTAACCAATTGGTTCAGGATCGTTATCCTGGGCAAGTTGACAAGGTGATGTCGGAACGATTGCAATGTGACGTGAACAAGGATGGTGAAGTGACGCCGATCGATGTGCTGCTGATTTTGGATGAGTTGTTTGGATAGAATCCTGGTTAAGAGAACGTGATGCGTTACGTCGCAGAGCAACGTAACAACGTTGCTCTGCGGCTAAAACTACTTGAAAGAGAAAATGATGAAACGTCGAAGTGTTTTGCAGGCTGGGCTTGCTGGTTTGGTTACCGGTGCGGTCGGTCGCGATTTATTGGCTGGGCCTCCTCCTCAAACAGGTATCAATGCAATGCCCGATTATTCTTCGACTGGCGCGGAGATACTGCGCGCGTCGCCGGCGGCCGATGGGTTTCGCTATCCGGCGGAATGGCACGAACATGACTATTCGATCATGATCATGCCATCGCCGCAAAACTGGATCGACACCGGTATTCCGTTGGCAGACGTGCGTGGCCAATGGGCGGACGTCGCGAACAAACTGGCGGAGTACGAACACGTATTGATGGTCGTCCGACCGGAAGACAAACGGATCGCAAAGAAGATGCTCACGGGCGACATCGAACTGGTCGAGTTCCCTGTCAACGATGGTTGGGCACGTGACTCGGGACCGATGTTCGTCGTCGATGACAAAGGCAACCGCCGCGTGGCCGGGTTCACGTTCAATGGCTGGGGTGCGAAGTTTCCGCCTTATAAAGACGACGCGCTATTGAAAGGCCGACTTTGCAAGCATCTCAGCACGCCGATGTACTTGGTCGATTTGGTGCTAGAAGGAGGCGGCGTGGCGGTCGACGGCGAAGGAACCTGTATTACGACGGAGCAGTGTTTGCTGCACAAGAATCGCAACATGCAGTCGCGTGAGGACGTCGAGCGGATTTTGAAAGACTCACTGGCGGTCGAAAAGATCATTTGGCTGGGCAAAGGCCTGGAGCCGGATCCGGTTACCGATGGACACATCGATGGCATGTTGGCTTATGCGGAACCGGGGACGGTGTTGTTGCATACGACGGACGATCGCAGAGACCCGAATTACAAGATCACGCAGGACGCGAAGCGGCGTCTGGCGGCGGCGACGGATGCGAAGGGTCGCAAGCTGGAAGTGATCGAGTTGCCGATGGACGGTGATGTGTCGTATATGAATTTCTACATCGCCAACGACGCGATTTTAGTGCCGGTGACGAAGGATCCGCAGCAAGACAAGCGGCCGTTCGGGATTTTGAAAGAAGTGTTCCAGGATGACTACGACGTCGTCGGCATCGACTGCAATATTTTAGGCGAAGGCGGCGGCGGGATACATTGCATCACGCAGCAAGTACCGAAGGCATAGAATTTGTCATCCGCTGGCAATCGCCAGCGGATGACTGAAATGGTTTTCGTATCACGACCGTGCTAGGCGGTCGTGATGCGTCGTCTGCGCCGAGTGACGACAGTCATTAGACCGACCGCCAAAAACGCAAGCGACGATGGTTCTGGAACGGCCGCGACAGTCACTGACAACACTCCGGCGGAGTAAAGTTGGGACGTATTCCACTGCAAGCCTTCGGCTAGTGTTGGCAGGTTAACTGTTGCAAAGGTATTGGTTGTCGTTCCAGTGACATCCCAAAGGTCAAACGTATCGCCTTGGGCTGGTGTCGTGTAA
>JBAUHR010000454.1:0-4087 GCA_049680385.1 Rubripirellula sp.
GCGTAGGCGTCGGCCCGCCAGCTCGGCTGACGAAACGGGGCAAATTGCTAGCAATGACCGCAAATCGCTGGTCCTCGTCATCAGCGGCCATCGCGCGAGCGTTGCCGGCCCCCCGCCTAGGCACCCGCCTCGATGACGATCCGATGACAATTCGATGACAATCGTAAAAAGCCGACCGTAAAAAACTGGGCTGGATGGAATCCCCGGCGATTGAGTAGGCTTCCCGTTGGAATGATTCCTTGCAGATGTAAATTTGCACAGATCAGTGAAAACGGGTCTGTGAAAAAACGAGTCTGTAAATACAGATCAACAAAATCGGATCAACGACCTGGGCTTCTTCGTGTTTGCCTGCCCAGTCATGGAGGACAGTCGTGCAAACGCTGAAAACCGCAGCCATCGTCGTACTGCTAATGACCGTCATTTACGGTGCGTACGTATCCCTGACCACGCCGCCGGAGCCATTGCCGCTAGGTGTCGAAGACATGTTGGTGATGAGCGACGATGGATCGTTGATGATCGATTCGGCGTTGCCACCGTCGCTCGGCGAGCTGGAAATCAACGCGGGCTCTCTGGATGGTTTCCCCGAAGTCACCCAGCCAGCCGACACGGTCGCGGCCAGTTTGATGTCGCCTGAACCTGCGATGGGCAATTCGTCCGCGTATTCAGTGCCCGAATTTGCCGACCGTTCGATCGAACTGCCTAGCAACGGAACGCCCGCCAGTTCGGCGAGCTTTACGTTGAGCGACGTCGAGGACTCGGCGAATGCCGCCCTAGATTCCGTGGGTGCGGTTGCTGCCGACTTGGGGGCTGCGGCAAACGACGCGATCACATCAGCCGCCGAAAACGCTCGCGACTATCCCACGACGAACCGTGCCTACGAAGTGCCGGATCCGAACGAAGCTCAATCGAAATTTGATCCGAATTTCGGCACTCGGTTCGCATCAGGTTCTGATGATGCGTCGGCTCCGGTCGCGCAAGTTTCGGCCATGAATTCCGACCGCAGCGTCGACTCGATCACTCAAGGAGCGTCGATCGGTGGTGCCAACCTAGGCTTGGTCAATGCGATTCAAATTGCCGACCGTCAATACAGCAAGGATCAGTTGAAGGACGCTTTGGCAACGCTAAGTCTGTTCTATTCGACGCCCAACCTGTCGGGCGAAGAACGCAGCGAGCTGGTCCAGCGACTTGACTGGCTGGCAAAAGAAGTCATCTATTCCGAACGCCATCTGCTTGAAAGTGCCCACCGAGTCGGTCAGAGCGAAACGCTGATGGAAATCGCCAATCGATACGAAGTGCCGTGGCAATTGCTGGCGAACATCAACCAGATTCAAGATCCTGTTGCGATTCTGCCCGGTACCGAATTGAAGGTCGTTCGCGGCCCATTCCGCGCCGAAGTTGATCTGTCAAACCAAGAGCTGACGCTGTTTTTGGGCGATCTTTACTCCGGTCGTTTTCCGATCGGTGTTGGCAATGATCCGATGCCAAAACCGGGCACGTTCACGGTCCAGGACAAGCAAGAATCACGAACGTTCTACGACGCGGCCGGGTCGCCGATTCCGCCGGGCAGCCCCGACAATCCGTATGGTGCCGCATGGATCGATTTGGGCGGCCAGTTGTGTATCCACGGCAGTCCTGATGCAAGAAGCCCCACCGAAAAGGGTTGCATCAGCCTGGCCGGGGACTTTGCCGACGATCTATACGGAATCATTTCCCAAGGCTCGTCCGTGACGATCCGAAAGTAGGAACTGCGACAAAAGTTAGATCTTTTTCGAAGTAGTTACATTTTTTCGAAGTGTTGCGGAGACCGATGTTGGCACAGAACGCAGGGACGTCGAAGCTGGCGATTATGTTTGCTAAGCTTGGCGGCTCGTGACTTTCAGCATCGAACACCTCAACGCAAATACCTTGTTTTCATGTACGACCGCGACGAACTGATCCGACTGATCCAATCTGAATCCTTGCGCCGCGGCGACTTCACGCTGGCGAGTGGCAAAAAAGCGAGCTTTTATCTGGATTGCCGAACGCTGACCCTGCATCCCAAGGGTGCCAACGTGGTCGCCGAAGGAATGTTGGAAGTCCTTCATTCGCTAGGTGATTTGCCCGCCGCCGTGGGCGGCATGGCGATTGGTGCCGACCCGATCACTGCGTCGATCGTGACCATCGCCGGCCAGCGCGACTTGCCGCTAAAGGGGTTTATGGTTCGCAAAGAAGCCAAGGGGCACGGCACCGGCAAGCAAGTCGAAGGGCCCGTTCAGCCCGGCCAGAGGGTCGTCATTGTTGAAGACGTCATCACCAGTGGCGGCAGCGCGATCAAAGCGGTCGAAGCGGTTCGTGAACACGGCTTGGTCGTTGATCACGTGATCGCAATCATCGACCGTTTGGCTGGCGGACGCGAAGCCTTTGCCGCCAAGGACATCGAGCTGACCACGCTGACCACGATCCGCGACTTCGGCATCGAACCGGAGTGAGAAGTTTGCGATGAGCCAACGAAAAACGCTTGGCTGATGAAGCCAAGCGTTGATTGTGATAGCGTCGACTGTGATTTAGGGCGAGCCAATTGGTCGCGCTACACCATCGGTTCGGGCGACGAAGCGGTTTTCTTTCCGCCGCGGCCTTTGACGAATCGGTACCCAAAGTCGGTCAGCACGAGTGCTCTCAGCGACAGCAGGATCAGAACCAGCACAGTCGCGGTCAACAATTTGTTGTATCGAGTTTGCTGATAGACGCCGCCTTCGCCGATCGGCGGCATCTGCTGCGGCGCCAGCGGCAGACCATACTTGCCTGCCATGCGGTCGATTTCAACCACGTGGATGACGGGCGTACCTTTGCTCATGAACCGGGTCATGACCGAATCGATTCGCAGCACCTCGTGCTTTGCCGATAGGTTCAGGCCAGGCTTGTAAGCACGCTTTCCCATGCTTCGACCGACCGAAATCGTTCCGCCACCGACATTGATGTACGCCTTGTAGTCTCGGCCGCCGGCTTGCTTGTGATAGATCTGCATGCGTTCGTCGATTGCGTCGACGAAGTCCGTTGACGTCAACAGAGGCAAGTTATTGCGTTTGATCGCCTTTTTGACCAAGTCCTTTGCCTCGGCGGTCATTCCCAATCCGATGTCTTCGTAACCACCGATCGAGCAAGCAACGGCTTTGAACGGCAACAGGGTTTCTTCGAAAAGCAGGCTTTCCATATCAACCCACATCATATCGGGATTATTGGCACCCCACTGGCTCGATCCAGCGCTAGCGATGATGACTGGTTGAGCACCAACGGCTTTAAGTGCCGCACAAACGTTGACATTCATGCCAGGGAATGAACCGGAGTAACCAACGGCGACCAAGTCGCCTGACTCGACGCCAGCACCGATCAGTTGTTCAACAACCACTGCCGCAAAGTTTGGGTTGACTGCGGTTTGTTTTGCACTAAGCCGTCCGGTCAGCGTGGTGACGGGGCTCATCAATTGCCCGATCATGCCCGATCCGGCTGGGTCGACGGATGAATCGGGCGCCTGGGCCATGTTCATTTTCTCCGCCTTGATCGCACGCATCATTTCAGACGCATACGTCGACGCCGCCATCTTGATGTCGAGGTCCGATTGCGGTGCTTTGGTGCGGAAGTGCTCGATCGTGGCAAGGCCAAGCAGCGAAAAGCCAGCCATCAACCAAATGACCGTTTGCGAGACTTGTCGAGGTCGCCAAAAGAGTCGCTTCATAGTACCAACTCCAATCCCATCAGGATCAAAACCAAACGAACCACCGTCGATGCCGTCAACAGGATGCCAAGCGTTTCCACCATCCCTTGCCGGTCGATCCAAATCGCAATCAGTCCGGGAATGATGTACCCGATAACTTCATAGTCGGTTGATTCATCCAGCAGGCTAAGGTCCGACGGATCAATCGCTTGAGATTGAAACAAACTGAACCGTTCTAAGGTCACGCCGACCAAGAACCCGATCAACACCATCAAGACCGTCCGGCGTTTGCCGTAGATCGCAATCATGTTGGACAGTGTGTAAACGATGTAATAAGTGATGATCGCTGCAGCAAACGTAACGATCACGTTAAGTGGCTTGTCGAGCGATAAAGCG
>JBAUHR010000455.1:0-4853 GCA_049680385.1 Rubripirellula sp.
CAAGTTCCCGTCCTGCGTAGCGACGAACTATTGCCAAAAGACAAATACTGGGGACAAGACGGAAAAACCGATACTCTGTCGCCCAACATCGCTTTCGAGCCTGGAACGTTCTTCGAAATCGAAGTCAACTTCGAAGGCATGGAAGCACTCGCCCACCGGCATTCCTTTTGGCTGATGCCGGCAAGCGAGCAGGGACTCGCCTATGACGACGATCCCGCCAACGGATTGGAAATCGATATCTACGAACACGAAATGGTCGTCGCGAAGGACCAGGCTCCGGCGACTGGCGACAACCCCAACGAGGTGATGCTGATGAAATGCATTGGCGGAAAAACCAATCCGCCGACGACTTTCAATGAACTGCATCCCACCGGCAAAACGTCTGTCCACGCGCCAGGCATCAATCGCGGCTGGCACAAAATTGGTTTTTTGTGGACCAACGAGGTCGTGATTTGGTTCATCGATGGACAAGCGGTCGTGCGAGATCGAAAGTTGGTCCCGCAAGTGCCGATGTACTTGATTCTCTCACGCGAAGCGAACACGGGTGCGGGGCAATCCGGCGACGCGCAAAACTTGAAAGCCGATGGCGACAAAATCCCCATCGATGCCGGTCTGTATGGTCGCAACGTTGCCACACCAGCCAATCGCGACCTGATCAAACAAGGCCGCGATGAAGTCAAGGTACGAAGTGTGAAGGCTTGGAAGCTGACGACACGCTAAGAGAACATCCGTTGCAATGCAAACTTGCAGGCTGCTTTTAAAAGACCCGTCACTGCAAGCTCCTAAAACGCCGAGATCACTTCAAGTTCGGCTTTGGTAATCAAAGACGCATAGACTTCGATATCGATTTGTTCCGAGATGAAGTGAGTGCTGCCGTCGGCCAGGATGATTTGCAATCCGCCGGGGTGAAACGAGTACGCTTCGTTGTTGTTGGTTTTGTTGATTGCCCATGGTCCCGAACAGCTCAAACCATCGTCGCTGAATCCATGCAGCGGGATAAAGTTCTGCGGGTCTGCCCAACCGCCACCCTTCGCACGTCCATTGGCGACGTTCAGATTGCCGCAACCGTTGTCGTTCGTCGATGGTCCTAATCGGCCATTGACATAGAACTGGGGTCGACCGGCATCCTCGGTCAACAGCATCGTGTTCGACAATCCGTCGAACACATCACGCATTCGCGTGATACTTCGATTGATCAAACCAAACGGCTTCTTTCTACGTTTGACGAACCCTGCGTTCATGATCGTCGCCGTGACCACACCATGGGGAACATAATCCGTCGTGGCCGTCATGACGCCGCCGCCCACATCATCGAGCAGCCCACTAATCGGCGTACTCGGGCACGTGTACGTCGACACTTTTTTATCAATCGTGTCGTGGTTGCGACTGTGGTTCCAATCGACGCTGAAATCGTAGTTACTAAAGATGCTGCCACGCTCAAGAAACGGCATGATGGCAACGGCCCAGGTGTGGCCGCGTTTGGGTAGCGCTTGCCGCGGAAACATCTTGTACAGCGAGTGGTAGTTTTGGGCGGCAAGTCCGATCTGTCGCATATTGTTCGAACAAGACATGCGACGTGCTGCTTCGCGGGCCGCTTGTACCGCCGGCAACAATAACCCAACCAGCACCGCGATGATCGCGATTACGACCAACAACTCGACCAACGTGAATCCTGAACGCCGATCTTGAATGAGATTGCTAGTTGCCAAAATCGCGTCGCTCCGTGTACCAAGACTTCCTGACCTAGCGATACAGTCTAGCGTATCCGAATTCTGCTTTCTCGCGGTAAAGGTTGGAAATGCGGTAAACGCTGGATTTGCGAAGTCTGCCGAACGACTCGTTTCCCATCGCAATTTCAAGCTCGATCGTAAGTTCAAACATCAGTCCGTCTGGGGCGTCAATTCCATCGAATCAGCGATTTCGTAGAAGCTGATCGCGCTGCGGCAACGTGGGATCGCAAACCACTGGTCGCCCAACTGTGCCACGACCACGCGAGACTGGTATTGGCGACGGTCGTAACCTTCGGCCGCCACGTCGACGCACATGAACGCTTGGCCGTAGTACGTGCTCATCATCTGAGTACTCAATGCCTCAACCCGCTTGTCATCGGGATCAAAGTCCATCTTTGCGATCACGCGAATGGGGCGGTCATGATTGATTTGCTTGGGCAATTCGTAAACCGTAAACGTTTCTTCGCCATGACTAAATTGGGTGACGTGCAGGCACTCGGCGAACTTTTGCAGGGTGCCGATCGGACCGTCACAGACACCAAGCAGCAAATGTCGGACAAAGTCCTTTGGCGATCTCAACGCGCAGCCACGCAACAGAGCGATGGCAGCAGCATCAGGGCTGGCCGCGCCTTCGCGATCGAACGTAAACGCCGCAAGCTGCGGTTCCACGGTCGCGGCGCTGGTCCTGACTTTATAGGTCGTCGTGACAATCGCAATCGCGGCCATCATCGTGCATGCAGCGGAATAGAGGCGGCGGTTCATGATGGTGCCCGTGAAAAGAGTTGCCGATCAACGGTGAATTCGCGCGGTCGAAGTGACCGACGTCACTCTTAACTTTAGCCGACGTTATTACCGACGTGGCCTCCGTGGCTATATTGATTGCTTCGCCGAAAACTTTCGGACACAGCGGGGCTTAGAACACTGAGAAATTGATGCCAATCCAGAAGCGTTTGATTCGAGTCACCATCGGATTCGGATTGTGGTTGGGAGTGATCGGTTGTTCAAAATCGACCGCACCAATGCCCGGCAAGGATTCTGCGGCCACCAAGATAGCAGCGCCGAAGGTCGCAACGCCGAAATCCGTTCCTGCGTCAGTCGACGATCGGCCACCGTCAATCGACGCACTCATCCAATCGGCGGAAACAGCGTTGGCGGCTGGCCAATGGGACGAAGCCAGGCAATCACTGCGGCGCGGACTGTTAGTCCAGCCGATTAGTTCGCGACTGCAATTCTTGTCAGCTCAAGCCGAAGCGAATGACGGCAACCTTGACGGTGCGATCGAAATCCTGGCTTCGATTGACAGCAGTGATCCCGATTTTGGAATCGCCGCGCTCGGGCAAGCGGCACAGTGGTTGGCGTCCGCAGGACGCGCCACCGAGGCCAGACGCATGTATGAGAAAGCGCTCGAGTTGGCACCGGACGTTGACTTTTTGCGTCATCAATATGCGTCGTTCCTAAATTTTGTCGGCTGGCGATACCGTGCCCGCGACGTGCTGGAACCGCTGGTGAAATCTGGGCAAGCCAGTGCGGCCGAGCTTCGATCGCTGTTGGATGTATCGAATTCCTACGCCACAACCCAAGCGACGAGCACTGGCGAAGTCGCTAGCCGTGAAGGGCCACTCAGTGAAGCACTCGGACGGCTGAGCCATCGCCAGCCTCGGATCGCCATTGAAATCTTGGAAGCGATGTTGCAGCAAGGGTTGATGGATCGCGAATCGACAACCGACGCGGCCATCGCGGCCGGGTATGCCGAGCTTCAACAGTTCGACAAAATGGCTCAGTGGCTTGCCCAGTCGTCGCCAGATGTCACCGGCAATCCGATGCATTGGCGAGCGATCGGCGACCAGCATTTCTTTGAGGGCCGCAGCGACGAGGCGGTTGCATGCTATCTGAAATCGATCGATGGCGACTGCACCAACCCGATCGTTTACGAACGTCTGGCGGCCGCGTTGCTTCGCCAAGGCGACGATCAGTCCGCGCGACGCATCGATCGGCACCGCGAAATGTTGCTGTCGATTTCGCAAATTGCTGAAGCGATCGTGACTCAGACGCCGACCGATGCCAGTCTAGCGGTTGAATTAGCGGACAAGTTGGAACGTGTCGGCCAACCCGATCAAGCGGCCGCATGGTTGGCGTGGTTTCGCACTGAGTATCCGGCGTTAGTCGACTCGTCTGTCTTTGATCGCCAAACCCAGCGGTTGAGAAGTATCGATGCTAAGACCACCGAGTTGCAGCGGTTTGTCGGAGTCTCACCAAAGGCTTACCCCGAACCGTCGGCGATCGAATTGCCAAGAAACGATTCGGTCGCGACGAACCCGCTTGCGACAGACTCCGATCCGCGTCCATTCAATCGGCAACCAACGCGCGCGACTTTCGTTGACGTCGCTGACAAGACCGGGTTGGTTCATCAATATAAGAACGCAAATCCCAAGCGGCATTACAACTTTCGTATCTTCGAAGGCTTGGGCGGCGGCATCGCGGCGCTGGACTTTGACAATGATGGGCGAGTCGATTTCTATTGCAGCCAGGCCGGATGCGAGCCACCGCTCGGCCAAAGCAGCGAGTCAAACCGCCTGTTCCGAAACCTCGACGGACGCTTTGGTGATGCCACCGAATCCGCCTCGCTTGACGATCGAAACTACACCCAGTGCCTAACGACAGGCGACGTCAACCAAGACGGATTCGATGACGTCCTGATCGGCAACTTGGGATTCAACCGGATGCTGATCAACCAAGGCGACGGCACTTTTCGCGAAGTCAGCGAATCCGTTGGCTGGACAAATCCGGGATCTGACCATTGCACCATGGGGCTGGCGATCGCGGACGTCACCGGGGATGCGATCGCCGATGTGATCGAAGTCAACTACGTCAACTCGCCATTGATGTACGAACCATCGCCGGTCGGGCCTGATGGTGGGCTCGTCAAGATACCCGGACCATTGCACTTTCCTGCCGAAGTGGACCGCGTTTGGATTCAGAGCCGTGATGGCAGGTTCGTGCCAAGCGAATTGGGCGAGACCACCAAGTCCCCAAGCAACGGGCAAACGTCCGAGTTTGGTGACTCTGCGAATCCCGGGCTCGGCTTGATCGTCAGCAACTTGGACGACGACCGAGTCAATGAAA
>JBAUHR010000456.1:0-1543 GCA_049680385.1 Rubripirellula sp.
TTTCCACAGCTTTACCCTTTGCGGAACCCCATTTTGCTGTTTATCACGCCTTCACCGCCAAGGGTCGCTGACTGTCTTGGTGATGCGATTATCAAGAGAATTATTGGAAGGGAAACACCATGAACAAATTTGTATCTGCCGCTCTCGCTGGCTCAACCGCGCTGGCACTGGCTGCTTGCGGTACTGCTGAAGACGCATCGGTTGAAGCCGAAGCCGAAACAGTAGAAGCTCCTGCTGAAGAAGCGATGACAGATGTCGTTGAAGAACCTGCGGCCGACACTGCTGTTGATACCGCCACTGCAGAACCCGCTGCCCCTACTGGTGAAGCGGTTGCCGCATCTGTTGCTGCTGAAGCTGATACCGCGGCTGACGAAGGCGCCGCAGCAGCTAAAGACGCAATGGCTGCTGCCAAGAAAGCAGCAGGCGATGCTGCGAAAAAAGAAGGCAACAAGATGGTCGACAAGGCCGTTGATGCCGCAAAGAAAGAAATCGCCAACTAATTTGGCCGCCTTTCGAGGAATATCGGGCGGACGGATCGTTACGGCGATTCGTCCGCTTTTCCTTTGGCGCAAAGTGGGTATTGTGTGCCCTATGGATATTTTGACAAAATTCGCTCTGCCCGCCGCGGCTCTGCTGATGCTGGCCGCCTGCGGAAGAGCGGATAATGAACCCGGTCCCGGCGGCGTCAGCGTGGGCGAGGCCCGGGCACTTGATGAAGCCGCTGAAATGGTCGAGGCAAAACGTCTTCCCCAAAACGGTCCGGACTCAGGCACAGAGGACGAAGGGCCGAAAGCACAACAATAAACAAATTATCGCAACCCCACGGGTAAGCGCTTGAGAGGAAAGACTATGGCCGACTCCGCCGAGCAGACGGGAATGGACCCGGAAGTATTCGCACAATTTATTGAACAGCTTGAGCGCTATGTCCGCGAACGACTGATCCCGGCCGAAGACGAAGTAATCGCCAATGACACCATCCCCAAGGATCTGGTCGACGAAATGCGCGCGATGGGGCTTTTCGGCCTGACCACTCCCGAAGAATATGGCGGTTCGGGCATGAATGTCCCGCAATATATCGAAACAATCCGCGTGCTGGGCTATGCGTTGCCAGCGTTCCGTTCCATTGCATCAATCAATCTGGGGATGGTTTGCTCGGCCATCAAGAAATCAGGTACCGAAGAACAAAAAAACGAGTGGCTGCCCCGTTTGGCAGCTGGCGAAATCGCCTGTTTCGGCCTTACCGAACCGGGCTCCGGTTCAGACAGCGCAGCGATGGCAACGACCGCAAAGCGGGATGGCAATGGCTATATCCTGAACGGCAGCAAACGCTATATTTCCAACGCACCGCAAGCCAAACTGGCGCTCATCATGGCGCGAACCAATGACGAGGCGCTGCCGCGTAACGCTCATGTCAGTGCGTTTCTCGTGCCTATGGATGCGACAGGCATAAGCGTCGGCAAGGCCGATAAAAAGATGGGTCAATCGGGCAGCCAGATCGCCGATATTTATCTCGATGATGTAAAAATACCTGGCAACGCCTTGC
>JBAUHR010000457.1:0-1839 GCA_049680385.1 Rubripirellula sp.
TGACAAAATCGCGTGGATCGCAGAGTCCAATGCGATACGAATCCAGAAGCCTGCTGACCGGTCCGACGCTCGTTCGCTGAGGATTCCAGGCCCCAGTTACTTTGACCGCATCAGCCGTTCGTCGGACGGAAAACAGATAGCGGCAACCATGCACTTTGAAAGCCGAGGTTTTCTGTTTGATCTGAATCGTGAGGGCGACGACCCCACGTTTCTTGAAAATCCGCACGGCGAATTGTCAACGATTCGTTTCTCGTCCAACGGAGACTACGTCGCCGGTGGTACAAGTGGGGGTGGTGTTACAGTTTGGAACCTTGGCGATCAGGACAACTCGAAACTGATAGGGAACGAAACCGAAAACAACGAACAGCCCGTCGACGGCCAGCGAAAATCCATCCCCGTCGCGATGCACCGTTCCATCCACGGCGACCGGGTCACAGCCATTGGGGTCGGCAACGATGGCGTCGTTATCAGCGGCAGCGATCGAGGAGACGTGACCGCTTGGGCAACGCGAGGCATCGCAGATGTTCGACAGGAAATTCGTCTGGACAGCCAGTCCAACCATGCCGACGTTTCACCCGACGGAAAAACCGCGATCGCCGGGTATCTAGATGGGTCGGTCTGGCGAATTGAATTGCCTTCGGGAAGCCCCCAACAGCTCCGCGCTCCTAAAGGCGTCCGCGCAACGGCCGTGAAGATTTCTCATGACGGACGCTATGTCACCGTTGGCTGGTCGGACGGTTCCTTGGCCATCGCAAAGATCGATCCGTCACCCGGTCCAGCCCCGACATGGTTCATGCCGCCAACGGGACCACTGCCTGACGTTGTGAACCCGTCCGTCAACCACATTGAGTTCAATCCCTCGTCCAGCAAGGTTTGCGTCTGCCGTGCGGAGTCGCGATTCGAATTTCTAGAGATAACAGAAAACTCGTCGCCGGCTAGCACTGTTTCGATGCAATCTGCAACCTCGTTTCACGCACCGACATCGATCGATTCGATTTCATTTCTCGACGACCAGACCATCCTGATGTTAGGCGACACCATCCGCATTTGGGATGGTGAAGCGACGTCAACTCCAATCCCGCAAGCCGGGGTTGGTTTTGTTCGGTGTCAGTGTTCCGACATCGACAAACGTTGGATTTATGTGGGTTGCGGCGATGGACGAATCCGTAGAATCAGCGATGGGGGTGTTGTCTTGTCAACAAGTTCGCGTTGGGCGCCAATTGTCACCCGACCGCAAACGACTCGCCGAATCACAGCGATTACACTATCGTCCGACGGACGCAGCGTGCTGACCGGCAGCAACCTTGGCGACGTGGCGATTTGGGATGCGAAGTCGCTGCGTTATCTCGGTGAGATTTGGCAGGGCGACTCGGCAGGCGAAATTGAACGAATTCGAGTTTCGAGCGATGGTTCGGCCGAGGGCGGCGAACTGCTGTTCGTGCATCAGCGAGAGTTTCCGGTCCCTACCGCCACGAACAATGGTAAACTGCGTTTCTTACGTTTGGATTCGTCAACAAACAATTCCGCGAAACACTCCTCATTCAATCAGCCACTATCCGTGGCGATCGAGGGAGGACAGGGCAAATGACATTGAATTCAGACAACACACCCCTCAATGAACGCTACCGAGTACCAGCAAAGACGCGGGTTCAAAGAAATCGTGGCTTCACGCTCGTTGAATTATTGTTGGTGATCGCAATCATCGGCGTGCTCGTCGGACTGCTGTTGCCGGCTGTCCAGGCCGCACGCGAGGCCGCCCGGCGGATGCAGTGCAGCAACCGGATGAAACAAACGGGACTGGCGATCCACAATTATCATTCCGCTTTCCGCCAACTGCCC
>JBAUHR010000458.1:0-7968 GCA_049680385.1 Rubripirellula sp.
ATCATCGGCGATGAGGTTCACGTCGGAATGGGAATGAACGTGCAAGTGATTCCGGCCGGCCAGTATGCGTCGTGCCGAACCGGCGTGGTCGGTAATGACTTTGATTTGCCATGGACTCGCTTGATGCGCGACTGGTTGCCGATCAGCGGTTACCAACCCGCCGACGGGCCGCGATACGAGATCTATCACACCGACGGCAGCGACGATCCCGATGGACGGTGGGATATCGAGATCTGCTTGCCGGTGATGACGTTGTGACGCAGTAGTTTTTCACGGCGAACATAGCACGAATGGAAACGTCGATCGCACGAATGGAAACGCTTGGTTTTGCGAAGATTTCTAGGATGGGTGCAACTGGCTGACTCGGCCGGTGTAACCCCCTTTTCTTCGGAGACGAACCATGAGCCTTTTCAACAACACTCGCCGCTCGCTGCCTCGCAAACCACAAAGCCGCAAACCTCGCCGCAGTCGTTTGGAGACTCTGGAAACACGGCAACTGATGGCCGCCAATCTAATGAGCGATGGGACTTGGAACATCTCGGGGACCAATCGCAGCGACGAAATCTACGTCGCTCGCGACACGTCCAATCCATCTGTCCTGATCGCGGAAATCAACGGCCGCATCGTCGACGAACAATTCGAATCAGACGTTTCGAAAATCCAAATCAAAGGGCGGCGTGGTAACGATCTGATCGAGATCGATCAATCGGCTGGTCGAATCGCGATCCCTACTGTCCTGCAAGGCAACTCGGGCAACGATGTCATCGTCGGCGGTGACGGTGACGATTTCATCGATGGTGGACGCGGCCATGACGAGTTGGTTGGCGGTCCGGGAAACGACCGCATTTTCGGTCGTGGGGGCGATGACTATCTGGAAGGCGGCGACGGCGACGACATCCTGGACGGCGGACGCGGGTACAACGAAGTCGTTGACTCGCCAAACAAACCAACGGACCCTGTCGATCCGATCGACCCCATTGATCCAGTCGATCCGCAGGCAACCAAACCTACCAATCGAGTGCCTGCCGAATGGGAACAACACGATTCGACTTGGATGCAGTGGCCCAAGGGCGAAGAAGCTTCGTACCGCAACAACTTCGCCGGAATCATTGACACTCTGCAGGCTTACGAGCAAGTGAATCTCGCTGTCGAATCGTCACAAGCCCGAACCGAGGCGCAGAACTTCTTGCGCCAAAAAGGAGTCCCGCTCGACAACGTCCAGTTTCACATCATGCCGTACGACTGGAGCTGGATGAGGGATAACGGCGCGATCTGGGTCGAGCAGACTGGTGCCAACGGCGGGCAACAAATGATCGTCCAAGACTGGGGCTTCGATGGTTGGGGCGGTGACGGCGGCCCATCTCGAAAAGACGACGCGGTGCCATGCAAGGTTGCCGGAATCGAAGGTGTGCCGTGCGAAACCGTGCCTGTGGTTTTGGAGAAAGGCACGTTGGAATTCAACGGCTCTGACACCGTAATTTCGTCGTGGACGGTGCTGCACGATCGCAACCCGGACATGACGCGATCCCAGTTGGACGTTGTCCTGAAAGAACGATTCGGTGTTTCGAAAGTCGTCTGGATCGAAGGTGCCTCGCAAGGCGACTTGACCGATGGACACGTCGACGGGATAGCTCGCTTCATCAACGAAAACACGGTCGTTGTCAGTCGCTATACCGACCAGAGTGACGCAGATTCGGCACTATTCGAAAATGCTGCTGCGACGATCCGAGCCGCCGGCTTGAACGTCGTTCGCATGGACATCCCAGGCTACGTCCGGTACCGCGGCGAATGGTTGCCGGCCAACTACACGAATTACTTGGTGGCTAACGGCGTCGTGATCGCATCGAGCTACGGCAACGAAGCGTTCGACAACAACGCTCGTCGCCAATTGCAGGGACTGTTCCCCAACCACGACATCGTGCTGACCGATACGCGAGAACTCTGGTACAACGGCGGCGCGGTCCACTGTGTCACGAACGACCAGCCACTGTTGATTCAGCGTGAAGCATCCGATCGGGCAACGAAATACCAGAGCACTCCGCTGGTTGCTGATTTGGTGATGGCAACGGAGTCCGACGACACGAAACCCGACGACGCTGAATCCGAACAAGATGTGGTTGACGAGTTTGACCTCAACGGCGACGGAAAAGTAACGGCGGTCGATGCCCTGATCATGATCAACCGATTGGCGGATCGGCACAGCAGTCCCCAGTTGATCGATGCTGCGATGGCCGACGCTGACGACCTGGACATCAACGGCGACGGACGGCTCAGTTCGGTCGACGCATTGATGATGATCAACCAGATCGCTCGATCGCGTACACTTTCGTAAGCATCAGGCCAAGCAATAACTGCCGAGTCTTCGAAGTGGCGTGAGCGTCCCGCTTGCGATGTTCTCAAACCGCAATCGGGAAACTTACGCCACTTACTTTTTTGTTACTCATTCGAGACTGAGATATGAAACGGCGTGATTTTTTACAAACGACTGGCGGGATTGCCAGCGCGATGATCTGTGGCGAACTTGGCGCACAAACCAGAACAACGACAAAAGGGATCGGCGCTATGCCCGACTACACTCCGACCGGCGCTCATCTGATCCAAGGCTCGACGCCCAAGGCCGACGGATTCTACTTTCCCGCTGAATGGGAAGAACACGAGTACGCGATCATGGTGATGCCGTCGCCGCAGAACTGGAAGGGCTTTGGGATTCCCTTGAATGACGTCCGCGGTCAGTGGGCGGACGTTGCCAACAAGCTTAGCGAGCACGAGCCGGTGTTGATGGTCGTTCGACCCGAGGACAGGATGCTGGCGAAGAAGATCTTAAATTCGGAAATTGAGTTCGTCGAGTTTCCGGTCAATGACGGCTGGTCGCGCGACTCGGGACCGATGTTTGTGGTCAACGACGCGGGCCAGCGACGAGTCGCCGGGTTCACGTTCAACGGCTGGGGTGCCAAGTTCCCGCCCTATCACGATGATGCTTTGTTGAAGGGACGGTTATGCAAGCACTTGAACACGTCGATGTACCCGATCGACATGGTGCTGGAGGGCGGCGCGGTGACGGTCGATGGCGAAGGCACGTTGATCACGACCGAGCAGTGTTTGCTGCACAAAAATCGCAATGCCGACGATCGAACGAAGATCGAAAGGACGCTCAACGATGCTCTTGGCACCGAAAAAGTGATCTGGCTAGGTAAGGGACTGGCGCCCGATCCGGTCACCGACGGACACATCGATGGGATCGCAGCGTTCGCAGAACCAGGCACGGTGTTGCTGCACACGACCGACGACCGCAGCGACGTGAACTACGCGATTTGCCAAGATGCCAAACGTCGACTGAAAGAAGCGGTCGACGCCAAGGGACGCAAATTCGAAGTGATCGAAATCCCGCTCGATGGCGACGTGTCGTACATGAACTACTACATGGCCAACGATGCGATCCTGGTGCCGATCACTTCGGACCCTGACCAAGACGATCGCCCGCTAGGAATCCTTCGTGAAGTGTTTGACGACTACGAAGTGATCGGGATCGACGCCAATGTGCTGGGTGAAGGTGGCGGAGGGATCCACTGCATCACGCAGCAGGTGCCAAAGATTTAGTAGTGCGGGCTGCCAGCCTGCAATGACCTTCGACACAATCCAGAAAACAGGCTGGCAGCCTGTGCTACGACTTCAACGCAAACTGGGAAACAGGCTGGCGGCCTTTGCTACGTTATGCAACAGTTTTTTAGGCGCTCGTTGCCACACTGGTATGTTCGTGGCGCAGCGCATTTTGTGACCTATCGCCTCGCTGGCAGTTTGCCAGTCTCGGTAATTCTTGATCTCAAAGCCCGAAAAGAAAGACTGCTCAATCAACCATCGGACCAGCCGGCCGGCATGCATCGCCGTCACGTCAACAAAGTACTTTTCGCTGCCTACGACAAATGCCTTGACGCAACATCCCCAATAAATTGGCTGAGTGATCCTAGAGTCGCCTCGATGCTGCCTCAGAACCTATACCACCACGACGGCAGCAAATACCACTTGCACGCTTACTGCTTGATGCCCAATCATGTTCATGTGTTGTTGACGCCAAACCCTGACGAGGCTTCGGCGACGTCAACCGTCGAACAAACAACCGTCGGAGAAGCAGACGACGCAGGCAGCCCGTTGTCGAAGATCATGCACAGCTTAAAGAGCTATACCGCCAACCAAGCAAATAAGACACTTGGGCGTAGTGGTACTTTTTGGCAGCCCGAATCTTACGACCATTGGGTTCGGGACGACAATGAGCTTGAACGGATCGTCAACTACATTCGTGCGAACCCCGTCAAAGCAGGTCTGGTGTCACGTCACCAAGATTGGTGCTGGTGCTCGTGCCATGACCGATTTCAATACGACGGCGATACAACCGCATGGCTACCCTCGTAGTGCGGGCTGCCAGCCTGCAATGTCATGCAGGCTGGCAAGTAGTGCGGGCGGCCAGCCTGCAATTCACAACAGGCTGGTTTGTCGTTCGGCTGAAAACAGGCTGGCAGCCTGTGCTACAGAGTTGCAACTAGTTGCCGGGAAAGCCTGGGATGTTGAACTGTGGGCCGCCTTGGCCGGGGGCTTCGGCTGCGGCGGCTTCGCTTTCGGATTCGAACAGGTCTTCACGCTTGATCGTCAACTTCGAATACGTGTCCTCGGGGATGACGTAGTACCAGTCGGCGAATCGTTCGTTGAGTTCTCGCACTTTTCGTTCGGCGATTTCGATCTGATCCTTGCGAGCGTCCAACATGCGTTGGTTCTCTTTGGTGATCTTTTCTTGCTCGGCTTCCAAACGTTCCTGCAGTTCTTCTTCGGTCAACTTTTCGTCGGCCGGTTTCTCATCAGCCGACTTTGCTTCAGCCTCAGGCTTAGCGTCGGTTTCGGTTTCGGGTTCTGATTCAGCTTCCGCTTCGTCATCGCCGTCATCTTGAGCCTCGCCCTTTCCGGTTGCTTCGCCCTGCCCTTCGGTTTCGGCTTCGCCTGATTCTTCAGCAGTGTCTTCAGCAGCCTCTTCACCAGCTTCTTCAGTCGACTCTTTGTCTGCCATCTCGGTTTCAGGCTCTTCCGTTTCAGCTTCTTCGGCCGCAGGTTCTTCCGCCGCGGGTTCTTCCGCCTCTTCCTTCATCTCTGGCTCGCCGGCGGGTTCATCAGCCGCTTCGGCGTTGTTCTCTTTGACTTCGCCAACCGGTTCTGTTTCGGCTTCAGGTTCTTCCTCTTTCGGTGGATTCAGCAACAGATCGAGATCTTCCAACGTTTGCGGAATCTCACGCAGTTGTGGTGCGGGGAACTTGGAATCGTCCACCATCGTTGTCACGAACAGGTAGCGGTTCACACCGCCCGCCGATACTTCCGCACCTTCTTCGGCATCGTCACCGCTGTCGCTGACGCCAGCGATGTTGCCGAAGCGGATCAGGTATTTGACGCCATCCTTTAGCGAAACCGATAGCTCGCCGTTGGCGGACAGGATTTCGGCTTCGCCGTCTGGACCGACGTCGATCGGATAAAAACCACGCTGAGCCAGTGACTCGATCGCGGCTTGGTCCGACAACAAGTCCTTGCTCGCCTTCAACGTCGCACTGACGCCTTCGGGTTTGCGGAAGACGTTGACGATTTTCAGGTCATCCAGCGCGTTCTTCAACTCGTTCAGCTTCGTCTTGTTCAGCGACTCGCCTTCGGGTGCTTCGACCTTCTTGGGTTCAACGCGAGGGTCACGCGGATCGAACTCCATCAAACTGGTCAGACTGTACTGAGCACCTTCGACGGCAACGTCAGCCGTGTACTTGCGGCTAAGCGAGATACCGCCCTGCCCTAACGTCGCCGTGTAATCCTTCATTTCCAAACTCTCGATGTCGATGCTGCTCATCTGCAGCAAGTCATCTTCGATCCAGTCACGGAAGTTCGTCGTCAGGGGTGCTTCGTCGAACTTGACGACGTAGACGGGATCCTGGTTCGGGATTCGGACAAAGCGTTTGGTCGGTTCGTCTTTCAGCGAGTCGCCGATGATCAACGATGCCAGAGTTTCTTGGGCTTCGTTCTTGAACGTCACCAAACGACCGACGCCTTCGTCGCCGACTTCTAAATCTTCCAGTGCCGGTTCAGCGACGCCGAGATCGTTGTGGTCTTCGGCATTGGACGTTTGGATGTCCAGAATCTTGACGCCAACCAGCGCATTGGCCGCGTCCTTCATCTGTTCGATCGCGTCGGCGGGATAACCTTCGCGAGACGGAATCGTCCACTGGCCCGTTTCCTTGTCCTTGCGGACCTCGAACGTGTCGAGCGTGCCTTGCGCCTCGTCAAAGGTCACGATCTTCATGCTGGCGGCTGCCAACGGATCGGTGAACTTTTCGAACAACATTTGCCCGGCACCGTTGTCAGTCTGCACGACCTCGCGGGGCCAAGAAACAAACGTGGCGACGGCGGCCATCGCCAGAGCAGCGACCCAAAAGAGTCCGGTTTTCTTGCCTTCGTTCATGGGAATAGGTATCAGGTTACAGGTTTTAGGTTTTAGATATTAGGAAAAGGCGTATAGGTTTGGCGTCCGGTTTCAAGCTAAAACCTAACGCCTAATACCTAACACCTACTTCAGTCGGCTCTTCGAGATATTTTCGCGTTCACGCAGTCGGCGGGCCGCGAACACGATCACGCCTACGACCAACGGCGGGATACATGGCAACGTCACGGCGGCGGCTTTGACCTTGTTTTGAATCTTGGTCACCTCATCCGCTGCGGTCCGTTCGATATCGCGAACCTTCAATTCGCGGTCACGTTCCAGCTTGGTCCGGCGAACGTCCAACTTGCGTTGTTCCAGCTCTTGTTGAGTTTGGAAGGTTTGCAATTTGGCTTGCAGTTCGGCACGAGAAACCTGTCCGTCCGCGTTTTGCGTTTGCAGCTTTTCGACTTCTTCTTGCAAGTCCTTCATCCGCGCCTGCTGAGCTTCTTGAGCATCACGCATCGCGTCGTCGTACTCGACTTGGAATTCCTTGCTGCCGTTTCGCACTTCGGTGCGAGCGATTTCCTTGACCGAGTCGATCATTCGCAGCGACGCGAAAATCGGCTCGTGCTTGCGAACTTCGATGAAGTCATATTCGCCCGTCAACCAGTCGATCACGTTCAAGACAAACGTGACGTTTTGGAATTGGAACTTCGCTTCGCTGACCGTGTTGGGGTCGGCGCGAATCATCAAGAACTCGGGCAACATCATGTCCGTGTCCGCCACATAGACTGCCTTGATCGCTTTCGCTGCGGCGGCCGGTTCAGCTTCGCCTTCGGCGGCTTCCTTTTCGGGATCGGCCACGGGTGCTTCGGCCGCTTTGCCTTCGATCGACATTGCGATGGGCACCGACGGTTTCAAGCCTTTGGCTTCGCGAGCGATCGTGCTGCGGCGTGACATGATTTCTTGCATCTTGTCGCCACCGATCAGTCCACTCAATCCGCCGGTTTGCAACAGCGGCGTGTGAGTCAGAGTCGATTCACCCTTGGCCATGACAGCACCGCTGACGATCGCCAGGACTTCTTTCAAACCCGACGTGATCACGTTTTCGCTGCTTAGCGACTGTCCTTCCGCCGCACCGGGTGCTTCCTCGTCGATGAAGATCCACAGCTCGTTGGCTTGGTCATCCAGCGTTGGGTACGGGTTGTGTTGTTGCCAAACGATGTCCGGTGCGTACATGCCTTGCATGCCGGCCCGACCGGGCACTTCCAATTCCAACAAGTCCCAAAGTTGACGAATGTCAGCCTTAGGCGTTTGACCGCCACCGCCGAACATTCCACCCGGTGCCTGTTTCGGTTGACCGGTCGGAGTGATGTAGCCAGCACCGACGGGTGCGGGGTCTTCGAAAACGGCAACCGGCACGCCCGCACGGACGGCTTCGAGCAATCGTTCGAATTGCGGCGGTGCCAGCGACGAAGGTTGGACGCATAACAACGCGGCATAAATGTCTGCCGAAACGGGCGAGTTCAAGT
>JBAUHR010000459.1:0-8329 GCA_049680385.1 Rubripirellula sp.
CTAGCTCCGCGCTGCCTTCGGGCGGTTCCACGTCGCTCATTTCATCACTGAACCGAGTGAACGCACTCGCTTGATAAAAACCAGGTTCGCATGAAATCATGGTGCTAAACGATTGGTTCCATCGACCGTCTTGCAATGATGTTGTTGCGTCCGCGATTACGTCAACGTCTTCGTTTTGGTCGAAGCCATCGTGGAAGAATTCATCGCAATAGACGACGCGGAGTTCGCCCGTGGGAAGGTCCAGGAATTGGACCAGCGGGTCGTACCAGGTTCCGTCGCTGGGGCCGGTCACTTTGCGAGGCCTCCGGCCAGTCTTGGGATCGGGGGCAACGAAGACCAGATCGAGCGCGGGGACGCCGTCGCTGTCCAGGATCTCAGGTGTCGACGAGACCGCCATCCACTTACCCTGGCCAGCCCAGCGGCGCAATTTGTTGACGTCCTTTTTGTCATGTTTTTTCGCGTCGGGCCAAGCGGCCACCGACATCAAATCGAAACCAGCTTTGTTGAAGTCGGCTAAGTAAGAATTGTCGAAGAGAACCGTACATCCACCGGCGGCGCTCGACCGCAGGCTCAAAGAATCCGGCGCGACTTTCACCGGAGGCGGGCTCTTCCTCTTCTCTGTTGCCTTCTTCGATTTCCTCGCTACCGCCTTCTTCTTCGCCATCGAATAACCGCTCTGCATGGGAGGACATGTCGGGATTCCAGCGTTGGATTGTAATTTGCAATGTTTGGCACGCGGTGCCCCGTTCGCTCTTCGTTGACGTCCAGGCGGGATGGACGTCGTATTGGAGTCAGACGATTGAATGGGGCGACGGCTGGCCGCGACACGACACGACACGACACGACATGACTTGCCAGCGCCAACCGCGACGCGGCCCGTACTCGGTCAATTCGCCTTGCCGCGTATGTGCCAATTTGGATGCGGCGTATGAGCTTCGTCCATCATCGCGACTGCCTTCTTCACCAAGTCTGGCTGCGCACTTGCACGATTGTTTCGTTCGCCGACGTCGTCAGCCAAATGGTAAAGCTCGACCTTGCCGGTGATCATTGGTTGCCGGATGGCTTTCCAGTCGCCGAAACGCACCGCTTGGCGGCTGCCCTGTTCGTAGAATTCCCAGTACAGATATTCGTGCTGTGATTGGTTGTCGTTATTGCCCAATAGAGTCGGCGCGAAACTGACGCTGTCGATCCCCGGCGGAACCTCGGCGCCCGCCAATTCAGCAACCGTTGCCATCCAGTCACCAAAATAAGCGATGTGATCCGTCGTTGATCCCGGCTTGATCGTCCCTGGCCACCAAGCAATTCCTGGCACTCGGATTCCGCCTTCGTAAAGCGCCCGCTTGGTCCCCCGCAGTGGTCCCGAAGGCTTGAAACGATCCAAGTTGTGCTTCGATTCATCGTGCGGCCCGTTGTCGGACGTAAAGAAAACGAACGTGTCCTTGGCAATTCCAAGTTCACCCAACAAATCCAGCAAACGTCCGACGTCGCTATCCATTCGCGTGATCATCGCAGCTTGGCCCTTGTCCTGGTCCGGCCAATCGCGATCCGCATAAATTCCGAAATCCGGCACCTCGGCACCATTGCCCATCATCTTCGATGCCTCGTTGTTGGCATGCGGCGCGGTTAGCGACAGATACAAAAAGAACGGACCGTCCTTGTTATCTCGGACAAACTTCAAGGACTCGGCGGCGAACAAGTCGTGCGTGTAATCGACTCGTTTGGTCGCATAGCCACCGGTGAACCCGCCGTAGCTCGAATCGTTTCGTTTGACGACGTTGCGAAGCGGCTTCTTGGTTTGGTTATCCCAGATGAATTCGGGATAATAGTTGTGGGCATGCACTTGGTTCAAATACCCGTACATGCGGTCGAAACCTTGATTCATCGGAGAGCCCGGGCTGTCGAATTCACCAAGTCCCCATTTGCCAATCAAACCATTGGTGTAGCCCGCTGGCTTTAAGACCTCAGCCACCGTGACGTCTTCTTCGCGCAGTGACTGAACCAACATGGGGCTGGCTTTGTCGCCGTTCGCATTGCCTCGAACGTGCGCATGTCCCATGTGTTTCCCGGTCATCAAGACACATCGGCTGGGGGCACAGACCGTGTTGCCAGCATAGAAGTCGGTGAACTTCATGCCCTCGGCCGCCATCTGATCCAACCGAGGCGTCTGAATGACTTCTTGGCCATAACAACCCAAGTCACCGTACCCGAGATCGTCGGCCATCACGTAAATGATGTTTGGTTTGTCGGCGCTGGCCGACTGAACCAACAGCAAACCCAAGCAAACGGCAACCGCAAGTTGGCAAACGTATCTCATCAAAGTCTCAGTCCGATCAAGTGGGGAAATGTCGCATCGGGAAACACCAGAACGTGTCGTATCCAAGTCTGGCTGACTTGCCTTTGCGGAGCCGATTTTGTATCGATTATAGATGAATCACGATGCTTCGAAGTTGCTTCGAAATCATCGCTGCACGTTTAGATGCCCCACCTGCCGGAAATCTGGCTGCCCGAACTCTGGAATCCCCTCCCAATGCTTCAACGAATTTCCTGTTACTCAGCCGCTTTGGCGGTTGCTTCCGCGTGTTTGTTTTCATCGCTGGCGGTCGCCGCCGATCCCATTTTGGTCGAACTGGACACATCCGAAGGCGCGATCATTTTGGAACTGGATCAAGAGAAGGCGCCCAAGTCAGTCGCCAACTTCTTGGAATATGTCAAAAGCGGGCATTTCGATGGCACGATCTTCCACCGCGTGATCCCAGATTTCATGATCCAGGGTGGCGGCTTCGATGCCGAAATGCAAGAAAAGCCAACCAAGCCGCCGATCAAGAACGAGGGTGCCAACGGTTTGAAGAACGACGAATACACCGTCGCCATGGCCCGGACAGGCGAACCGCACAGCGCCACAAGCCAGTTTTTCATCAATACCGGCAAAAAAAATGGTTTCCTGAATCACCGCAGCCCAACGACCGAAGGTTACGGGTACGCAGTATTTGGCAAGGTCTTTGACGGCAAAGAAGTCGTCGACAAGATCGAGGCCAAGCCCACACGGTCGGTGCCCGCACCCGGCGGACGGGGCCTATTGGAAGACGTGCCCGTTGAAACCGTCACCATCAAAAGTGTGACGATCATGACGGGCGCAGACAACTAACCCCTCCGTTGGATACGATTCGACCGGCCGAACTGGCTTCTTGGTCTCTTTTTCCCACCGGTCGGCCGTCCGCCTCTTGACGATATTTACTTAAATAACGTATTTTTCTGCTTGGCGAGGACATTTGGCACGCTCGTTGAAATCGGATCCCTTCCGACCGGACGTTGTGCCACTTAGATACGCCTGAATCAGTCTTTTTCGATCGCCAGTGTAGCTTCAATTGGCAGAGCAACGCATTCGTAATGCGTAGGTTATGAGTTCGAATCTCATCACTGGCTTTTTCGCGATCCGGAACCACCTGCGGTTCCGCGAGCGATCGGATTGAAACTGATTGATGAATCGGCATTGGGTTCGCACTGTGTGGTTTGCGAACCCGGTTGCCGCATGTGGCAGCGGACCGCACCAACGCCCCATGCTCCCATATCCCATGCTTTTGACGCCCCCCGCGGAGGGCAGGAGACTTGTGTCGATGAGTGAAACCGATCTCGACGTTCTCGACCTAAAGGACATGGTTCTTTCTAACAACTCGTTCGGCCCCGCCGACGTGGGGAAGATCCGAACTGCGATCGCCGAAAACTACGGCCACTTTGGCGAGTTGCGCGATGCGGTTAACGAGATGGAAGACGATGAAGCGCTCAGTCCTGCCGGCATGACCAAGAAGGGCGTTTGCGAATTCTTGCTGGGCAAGTTCCGCGAATCGCTTTCGACTTTGCAGTCGGCAGACGGTGGCGCGATGGCTTTGTTTTATCAAGCTCGTTGCCAATTCGAACTGAGCCAATACGAAGCTGCAATCTCGGCGTACGAGTTGGCACAAAAGTCCGGCTATAACGAAGACCAGTGCAAAATTGGTATCGCCGAGTGTCACCGGTACGCAGGCCGAATCGACGATGCGTTGGCGATTCTGGACAACATCTTCGGCCCTGCCGAACAAACCGCTGACTACATGTACCAACGTGCCGCCACCGTTGCCGCGGTTGGTGGACGCATGGAGGAGGCTCTTGCCCTTTACCAACGTGCCGTCAACACCGACGAAAACCATGCCGGTGCGTTGTTCGGGTTGGCGCTCGAAAACGACCGCATGGGCAACGATCAAGAGTGCTTGGCTCTATACGAGCGAGCGGCGAAGACATTCCCAACGGGTGTCGGTGCACTGATCAACTTGGGCTTGATCTACGAAGACAACAACAAGTTTGACAAAGCACAACTTTGTTACAAGCGGATCCTGGATTGCTATCCCGATCACCCTCAGGCACAGCTTTACATGAAGGATGCGGCCGCGACCGGCAACATGCTTTATGACGAAGAAGCCCAACGTCGCAACGATCGCTTGGCGCAGATTCTGAACATGCCAGTGACGAACTTTGAATTGAGCGTTCGAAGTCGTAACTGTCTACAGAAAATGGGCATCGATACGATCGGCGACCTGACACGAACCAGCGAAGCCGAACTGCTTAGCAGCAAGAACTTTGGCGAAACCAGCCTGTTCGAAATTCGTGAAATGTTGACCAGCAAGGGCCTGAGCCTGGGGCAATTTGCTCATGAAAAGAAGAGCAACGATCCACCAGTCGATACCAGCCACATGTCGGCCGACGAACAAGCGTTGCATGATCGTCCGATTTCGGATCTGAACTTGTCGGTTCGTGCTCGGAAGTGCATGGCCCGGTTGCAGATCAATTCGATCGGCGAACTGATCCGCAAGACTGGCGACGACATGTTGGAGTGCAAGAACTTCGGCGTGACCAGCCTGAACGAAGTCCGCGAGAAGCTGACGGATCTCGGATTGAAGATGCGTGGGGACTGATCACGTAATTTCTTCATGAGCCAGTTTCAATTTGAACTCTCACACCGCGACGCGACCACTTCGGCGCGCCGCGGTGTTTTTTTGACTCCCCACGGTCCCGTCCAAACGCCGGGCTTTATGCCTGTTGGTACCCAGGGCACGGTCAAGGGCGTCACAATTGATCAGGTCAAAGCGACTGGCGCCCACATGATTTTGGGCAATACCTATCACCTGGCACTGCGGCCCGGTCACGAAACCGTTCGCCGACTCGGCGGTCTGCACGGCATGTCACGCTGGGACGGACCGATCCTGACCGACAGCGGTGGATTCCAAATATTCTCGCTCGGTGCGATCAACAAAGTCACCGAAGAAGCCGCCACTTTTCGCAGCCACATCGATGGCGCTGAAATTCGGCTGACTCCCGAACACTCGATCGAAATCCAAGAATCACTTGGCAGCGATGTCGCGATGGTGCTGGATCACGTCGTCGCGTTACCGGCCCAGCCCGGTGTCGTCGAAGACGCAATGGCCCGATCGATCCGCTGGGCCAAACGATGCCTCGAAGCCGCCACTCGCGACGACCAAGCCAAGTTTGCGATCGTGCAAGGCGGCCTGGATGTCGAACTAAGAGTCCAGTGCGCCAGCGAACTTTCGTCGATGAATTTCGACGGCTACGCGGTAGGCGGATTGAGCGTCGGCGAGGCTCCGTCAGAAATGTACCGAATCACCGCCGCGACCTGCCCAGCACTTCCCGAAAGCAAACCGCGGTACTTGATGGGTGTTGGCAAGCCCATTGACCTGATCGAAAGCGTGGCCCGAGGTATCGATCTGTTTGACTGTGTGATGCCAACGCGAAACGGACGAAACGGACTGGCGTTCACGGACGAAGGACAACTGAAACTTCGTAATGCCATTCACAAAGAAGACACGCGTCCGGTCGAGGAGCACTGCCCGTGCTTGGCGTGTCGTCATAGCCGAGGTTACTTGCGACACCTGTTTGTCGCTGGCGAAATGTTGGGACCGATTCTGTTATCGATCCACAACTTGACGTATTACCAACGCGTCATGCAAGGTGCGCGTGACGCGATCGAGGAAGGTCGCTTCGAAGCCTACGCCAACGAAAAAAAGGCTGGCTGGGGACTTCTGTAAAACGAGGTTCGAAAACGGCCGCCAATGACTACTCGGCCATGTATTGGGCAAGAGTCTTCTTAGGCACCGGCAACTTCAACAGCGGTGCAAAGTCTGCGGTCGCTTGATCGACGGTATCGAACAGTTCGGCGAGTTGCGCATCGCTTTGACCAGTCAATTGCTTGAAGCCCGCTACAAAGTCGCTTTGTTCTTGCCAATCGTCATCACAGCATGACGGCAATAGCGATGCCAAAGCAACACAGGCCGGACCCTGTTTGCTCTTGCCAGCAGCAAGCAATTCGTCCAGATGAGTGTGCTGAGCAATCAAGTCAACAAAGTCTTCTGGCAGATTCCAACGTGACGCCAACATGGCAGCGGCATCGGCGTGATCCCAGCCGAACATTTCCTTTTCCAAACCGCTCAAACGACGACCTTCGGCGGCTCGGCGAGTCACCAATGATTCGTATTCGGCAGGCAATTCTTTTAACAACAACGGAATCGCCATGTCTTGCAACAATGCACCAGCGAACAGGTCTTCGGCCGACGCCAGCTTTAGTGATCGCCCAACCATCCGAGCAAACAATGCTCGGCGTAGCGAGTCTTGCCAAAGCGATTTCAAGTCGAACGGGCCAAACGTTGGGTTGGGAATCACGCTGAAGACAGCGTTCCAAAGTGCAAAGTTGGTGATCGCGCGGGTGCCTACCAACGTAAGCGCCTGCTGCACGCTCATGATCTCGCGGCTGAAACCGAAGTAGCTCGAGTTCACGAACTTCAAGACCTGGCCCATCAGACCAGGGTCAGCTTCGATCGGCTTGGCAAAGTCAGCGGGCCCACAATCGGCATTCTGCGATAGCTGCAGCAATCCGATCGCGCTATGTGGCAACGCAGGCAGAACTTCGGTGTGGAAGACGTCTTCGAGCACAAGGGGATTGGTCGTCGTCATGGCGTGCAAGCCTGCTTCCTAAGGGTGTGTCTGGATTCCAGGCGAGCTTTGTCAAATCCGATTGAACGAGTGCTCGCCGTTCCCCAAAACCTAGATTGCAACCCAACCGATGGACGCCGTTTTACAACCGCTTTCAATGGCGGCTATGCGAGAGCTTGCCGATTGTTCGGGTTGTTCGGATAAAGTCACGCCACCAGATCCCCCAAAGTGCGAACGCACGATGCGCCAACCATCACACAGAGCAACCACAGGGACAGCAGTTCGACGGTAAATTTATTGAGTCAAGAATTCGTCGGTGAAGCACTCTTCGGGGTTCACTTTCCCGGCCGAACCTGGATCTAGTTCATCCATCTGCTTGACCAAAGTCGCCCAGCGGCCGAGCGACATGTCGCCGATTTTCTCGATGCTCATTTCCTCTGGCAGAGCCAAAGGCACTAATTCCTTGCTTCCGAATCGAAGAGCGTCACTCGTCATGCCGTGCTTGTTGGCGGCCAGGATTGCGGCGTTTCCAACAGACGAGTCCGAGATATAGTTCTTCCAACCTTGCTGGGTCGCCTGCACAAACTTTCGCACTTGCTCGGGGTCTTCGCGGATCAGTTTTCCGGACGTGATCAGCACACTGCTGTACGGATTCCATCCCAAGTCGCTGACCATCAACGTTCGCACTTCGACGCCTTGCTGACGAGCCAACAGTGGTTCGGCGAACGAGTAGGCTTGGACCGCAATCTTTGGATCGGCGACTAGCGACGAGACGCTGCCGTGATAAGGAACTTCGGTGACTTGATCCAGGATGCCTTTGGATCGCATGAATTCAAGGAACGAACGCCCCGCCTGGCGCTGCAGCGTCATGCCCGCAAGTCCCGCAAAGTCGTTTACACCGCTGTCTTCACGCACCAAAATACAACGCGGGCTCATCTGCATCACCGCCATGACCGCGACGATGTCCATGCCTTCGCGGCGAAAAACAACGACGTCGTCTGCGTTTGCCATCGCGAATTGCACGCGTCCAAGTTCCAATTCAGGCGCCACCGGAGTCGCCCGCCCGCCTGGCCGAATATCAACGCCAAGTCCGGCCGCTGTGTAGGTGCCATCCGCGAACGCTTGATAGACGCCGCCGTGCTCGGCCTCGGGGTACCAGTTCAATTGCACGGCGACCCGCTGAATCGGCGTCCCACCATCTGTGCGAGAGGACTCTGCCGCAGTGTCCTGCGACCGGCTACAGCCAATCGCTAGGACCAAAAACAGACCGGCGAAGCTAAACACTGGGTGAACAATTACTGGCGAATTCGTAGCACGGGCTGCCAGCCTGTGTTGCAGGCTAGCAGCCTGCACT
>JBAUHR010000460.1:0-2939 GCA_049680385.1 Rubripirellula sp.
CGTCAACGCGCCGCAAAAGCCCGGTGAGGTGATCATCGGTGGATCTGTTTACCAGTTCATCGAAACAGCTCAGGCTTCGAACCGCTTAGGATTTGGCATCGAAGCGGGACCGACGAATGTTCCTAACACAGGTCTCGACTTCAACTTTACACTTCCAGCCACTGAGAAAGTGTTCGTTAACGCTCAGGCGAGTCAGTTCTTACCGGCTCCTGGGTCGCGAATCATCGACAGCAGCCTAGATTCGCTCGAAGAGCGCGAAGCCTTCCGAACGGTGAAGCAGGCGATCGGTATCTCGGTTTCGCCAGTACTGGCTCCGTCGCGTGACGCCACCGGGCAGCTACGCGTTGACGATCCTTCGGTCGCACCGCCAAACGGCCAAGGTGCTGACGTGTTCAAGGATCGCGGTGCGTTGGATCGTGCGGACTTTGTCGGTCCATCGGCCGAAACCGTACGACCACTGGACAACGATGCTTTGGGCGTGGATCAAGATTCCGCGATCTCGGTGATCCAACTTTCCAGCGGTGTCTATCCTGAGTTCCGCCTCCAACTGGTCGATGGCTTTGAGCTGGCCGATCCATTCCCTGGCATCGGCATCGACGATTCGACGGTCATTGGCCAAGCCAACGGACTGCGGCAGCCTGGTGCAGCGGTCGCCTTGTTCGAAGACGGTCGCTTGCTGACCGAAGGCATCGACTATCGATTCAATTACAACACGACGACGAACGAGATGATCTTCACTCCGCTTGCAGGCGTGTGGAAGAATGATCGCGTTTACGAGATTGCGATCAACAACAAGAATCGCTTTGTGGCATTTGCTCCAGCCGGCGATCAAGTAACCGACACCGATAAATTCACGGTCACAGATACCGACGGTGGTCTCGTGCATTTCGAGTTCGACAGTGGTTATCGCCTCCAAGTCCCGCAAGGTTTGACACTCGAAATCCCATTGGCCGGTGGTGCCACTGGTGGAGTTGCTGACGGCGACCGGTTCTCCATTACATCCGGTGGCGTAACGACAACGTTCGAGTTCGATCGCAACGGCAACTTCCTTCCTGGAAATCGTCCGATCAATTTCTTGCTTGGTGCGAGCAGAGAACAAATTCGCACGGCGATTGTCGCTGCGATTCAAGCGTCCCCAGCTCCAGTGACACCACGTGTACTGAGCGACGGACGTATCTTCCTGGGCTCCGAGGCCGGCGTGCGGGTCAATACAACCTTTACTGCGTTGGGACAACCGGCGACGACCTTTGCTCTTCAAATTCCGGCTCTTGGACCACGTCCAGGTGGGATCACCGAAGGTCAGCGGTTTGTCGTCAGCGATGGCCTGCGTACCGTAACGTTCGAATACGACCTCGATGGTGCCGTTGCCCCTGGCAACACGCCCGTCGATTTCAGCTCGGCAGCCACGGTGTCCGACCTAGCCGTGATTACTCGCCAAGCCTTGATCGACAGCCCACTCAACGTGAACCCCACTTTGATTGGCAATGATTTGATTCACATCGGCTTGAGCCCGAATGGCTCGGCGGATGCTGGTGGATCGGCGCTAACATTGCTCGGCGTTGCTCGCACGCTTTCCGATGGCCAGTTCTTCACCATCAGCGATGGAGCGAACTCGACAACGTTCGAACTGACGCGTGATGCCAATGTTGCTGCCGGCCGCGTGGCAATTCCATTTGCGGTCAACGATACCCAAGATGAAATCGGCGAACGTATCGCGACAGCGATCAAGAACGCCAACTTAAATCTCACGCCAGCTCATGCAGGCGATGGGAACATCTCGGTTGGTGGTACCGAAACTCATGTCATCGACGTCAGCGGAGCGCCAGCATTGGCACTCTCCGGAGCCCCAGGCGTTGAGTCCAACACGCGATTGACAGTCTTCGGTCCTCTGTTGCTGCAAATGCCTGCTCGAGGTGCGAGCGATATTGTTGAGAATTCGACGTTTTCGATTACGGCCAACGGTCGGACCGTTGTGTTTGAGTTTGATGGTAACTTCAGCGGTCCTTCCCAGCCAACCAACGTTGTCATACGTTACAGTTCGCTGAGCACGGCCAACGATCTGGCCGCAGAGGCTGCACTTGCGATCAACGCGTCGGGCCTAGGCATCAGTGCCTTTAACACCGGAAATGGTCAGATCAATCTTGGACAACTGCAACTCAACCAAGTGAATATCGCAGGTAGCAATCTGTCGGTTTCACGCGGCGTTGTCGGCGACGGCGAAACGTTCGTTTTGAACAACGGTACGAACGCAGTGACATTCGAATTCGAAAACGTCGACTTTGGAAACGGTTACTCGCTTGCCAACACTCCGATTCTGTTTAGCTCCAACAGCACACCTGAATCGGTTGTTGCCAGCATGCAAGCTGTCATCGAAGGTTCCGTGCTTGGGCTAACGACAACGGCGTTGCCCGGTGGCATCCTCGAACTGAATGCTACACCGCGATACACAATCGATACGAGCAGCTCGCCAACGTTGATTGTCTCTGGTGTGCCCGGTGGAGCCAACGCGGTCAAGTTCATCCAGGACGGCAGCTTTACCGGCAGCGATATGAAACTGGCGATGATTGCGGCGATCAACAAGGCTCTGGGAACTTCACTCATTGCCAAGGACCGTGGTGCAAATACGCTGTTCATCGAAAACGCTGCGTTCCTTAGTGCTGAAATCGACAGCTACTACCTCCAAGGTGTTGCCGATCTCGCGGGCAATTTGCTCAAGCCAAATCGCATCAACAACGAAACGCAGTTTACGATTCTGATGCCAGGCGTAACGCTGGACTACGGTGATGCTCCCGATCCGCTTAGCACGACGCTCGGTCGCTACCCTACGGCTCATATCAACGATGGTGCGCGCCACGTAGTGGGTTCGACGGCCATTCTGGGTGCCACCATCAGCGCTGATGTTGACGGAACCCCCACGCCAAATGCAGATGGTGATATCG
>JBAUHR010000461.1:0-16498 GCA_049680385.1 Rubripirellula sp.
GCCAAGATCTTCGCCGCCAAGGGGCGACCGCGAGGCAACCCGTTGATCGTTCACGTTGCATCGGTTGACCAACTTGATCGCGCCGCGGCGCTGCCATTGGAACCAACCATCCAACACCAAGTTGATGCACTGGCCGATCTGTGGCCGGGTCCGCTAACGATCGTGTTGCCGGCCGGAAAACGAATTCCCTCGATTGTCACTGCGGGCAAACCAACCGTCGCGGTCCGCATACCATCGCATCCAGTAGCGCAAGCGATCCTGGCACGCTGCGCGTTTCCGATCGCAGCCCCAAGCGCCAATCGATCCAAATACGTCAGCCCAACCTCGGCCGCGCATTGTCAATCCGGGCTTGGCGAACATTTAGCCATGATCATTGACGGCGGCGAATGTGACTTGGGGGTCGAGTCCACGATTGTGTCGCTCGAGGAGACGGGCCCCCGGTTGCTGCGCCCCGGAAACGTGTCCGCCGAAGAACTAGCAATCCGCTTGAAGGTAAGCGTTTCCGACCTGGTGTTGTGGACGTCGCGGCCCCCAGCCGATGACCAACCCATGTTGGCACCGGGGATGATGCGCGAGCATTATTCGCCGACCACACCGCTCTATCTAATCGACAACGTCGCCAGCGACAACGACCAACAATTCAAGACAGGTCGCATCGCTTTCCGACGATTAAGTGTTGACGAAGCGAACCGCTACGTCGTGGTCGAAACGCTTAGCCACGACGGCAACCTTGACGAAATCAGTCGAGGCCTATTCGCCGCCATCCGACGGCTCGACGATGCGGGACTCGACCGCATCGTCATCGACATCTGCGAACCCGTCGGACTCGGTCGCGCGATCATGGACCGCATCGAACGGGCGGCTGCCGGACATGATTCGGAACCTCCAAAACGCCGCGACTTCTAAGCAAGAAACTTGAATGTCGCTGCTTGTTCATTCATATCTGGATCGCGGATCATCCCTACTTTGTAGGAATTAACGCTCGATACCGGGCTCGTCCATGTCAAGGAATTCGATGACACCGGACTTCACGTCATACATCGCGCCAATCACTTTCACACGGCCTTCGTTGACAGCATTTTGAATGACCGAGCTGCGACTGACGATCTGCTCGACCGTGTGCCGGACATTCTGCCGGGCGACGGCATCAACGGCTTCATCCAACTGATCTTTGGGAAGGCGATCAAAGGAGTCTGCAGCCAAGTTTGGAACACTCGGTTTGATTTCGTCGACGATCGATTGCAAATGCTCGCACCCGGTAACTGATTGAGCACTCAATTCTTCGACAACAAACTTGACCGACGATGTCACCGCGCCGCAGCGAGTGTGCCCAAGAACCGTCACCAGCTTTACTCCGGCCACACCAACGGCGAATTCCAAGCTGCCCAGAGTCTTGGTGCCAATCACGTTGCCGGCGACTCGGACGCTGAAGATATCCCCCACACCCAAGTCGAATACCAGCTCGGCCGGAACACGCGAGTCGATGCAACTGAGGATTGCCGCTAACGGACTTTGTCCAGCCGCGGTCGCGTTGACTTGTCGCCCCAGGTCGCGGTGCAATCGGGTTCCGCTAACAAAGCGACGGTTTCCTTCACGCAGGATTTCGATCACTTGATCGGCGGTCAACTTACCCTGCAGTTCGCGAGTCGAATAATCGGCGAACTGGATATTGTCGTTCAACTTATATTTGCGCCGGAAGCCCACCAAGCTGACCGTGATGTCTCTAGCCGGCGCGATGTTGTCTTTGAAATCACGAATCAAGCTAAGCACATCCGGATCGATGTAGTCGGATTGGGAAGCATCAATTTGAAGCGAGCTTCCGCGTTTCGCTTCACAAAGTACACGGTCGACCGCAGCCCGATTGAGAAAACTAACTTGGCTTGCCAATTCGATGTGCAGCAAGTCACCATCCAAATGAGTCTCGACAATCCGCCGAATCGGACTACGCAAATTGCTGTTGAGAATAAACAAAACGCTGATGGCCAATCCAATCAGGATGCCCACCAACAGGTCCGTAAACACAATCGCAACGACGGTGATGATGAACGGCAGGAATTGATAACGCCCCTCGTTCCACATTTGCTTGAATATCTTGGGACTGGCCAGTTTGAAACCAGTCACGAATAAAATTGCCGCCAATGCCGACAGCGGAATCATATTCATGTAGCGAGGAAGGATCGCAACACTCACCAACAACAAAACACCGTGGACAAGTGCAGAGAGTTTCGTCTTGGCACCGGCACCCACGTTGACCGAACCTCGCACAATGACCGAGGTCACGGGCAAGCCACCAATCAGTCCGCAAACCAAGTTCCCACAACCCTGTGCGATAAGCTCTCGGCTTGGTGGTGAGTCACGTTTTTCAGGGTCCAGCTTGTCGACCGCTTCAAGGTTCAAGAGGGTCTCTAACGAGGCCACCACCGCAATCGTGATCGCGGCAAAATAGACTGCTGGATTCCCAATCTGCGTGAAGTCAGGCAGACGCAAAAAACCGAAGAATTCAGAGAAGCTGCTTGCAACCGGAATCTGCACCAAGTGTGTCTCGCCGATCGCCCAATCCGCTCCGTAAGGACGAAGGATCATGCTCAGCGCCACGCCAAACAGTACGGCGACCAACGGCGCTGGCACCAGTGACTTCTTCAGGTTGGGAATGCGATCCCAAGCCAACAAGAACACGACCGAAAACAATCCGATGGCCATTGCTCCGAAATGAACGTCGCCGGTGATCAACGTAAACAACTCAGTAAAGGTGTTTTCGTGGTCGGGCTGTTGGAACGACATTTCGCCTTCCGGGTCAGCGTCATGACCGACCAAGTGAGGGATCTGTTTAAGAATCAGGATCACACCGATCGCGACCAACAATCCCTTGATCACGCTCGAAGGGAAAAAAGCCGACAGCGCTCCTCCCTTCGCAATCCCAAAACCGATCTGAATCAAACCGGCAACGGCGACAGCAAGCAGGAACGCCTCGAAGGACCCAAGGATCGCGATCTGCGCGGCAACGATCGCAGTCAAACCGGCGGCCGGTCCGCTGACACTCGATGACGAGCCGCTGATTGCTGCGACAACGAGTCCGCCGACAATGCCGGAAAGCAACCCCGAAAACAGGTTCGCCCCCGACGCCAACGCGATGCCCAAGCAGAGCGGCAGCGCGACCAGAAACACCACGAGCCCCGCAAGTGTGTCGCGAAACATCGTTTCCGGCGAAAGCATTCTATATTTGTTAGGCATCGACTGATTGAATCTAGAGAAGTGAATCTAGGGAGTAGACGAGTGCGGGAAGCATCAAGTACTAAAACAAGGCGTATCGGAAACATCCTGCATCGCGGATCGCAGCGAACAGGATCTCGAGCGACCGATTGGCACAAGACGTGTTATGCTTGAGAGCCCCATTGTCTGGAACTGCCATCGGGATCTGCTCTGAAAGTCCGCCGATTCTCATCGACTGACCAAGAGACCATTCGCCCTCGCGGGCAAGAACGAATCGCATCTAACTGGGACGCCCAACGAGCCGTATGTTTAGCACTGCATCGGCGCAAGAAGTCCGTTGGCAATGCGATGCCCACTCGAATTGCTATGTCGAACTAACGGGCGAGTCCGCGCCGAAGTGCATGCGACCGAACTGTTTCCACAACCGTTCGAAACGTCCGCAATGCGATCCCTTGATCGCCGCTTGCAATGGACGCTCTCGGCAGACGAGCATGATTCCCGTTCATCGGCCTCTTCCGCTTCCGCAGAACACTCATTGCCAAACAACGAACGCGATGCCATTGCCGTGATTCCGAGACTCGGCAACGCCAGCAGCAACAGCATGAAAAACGACATCATGCTGTCGGGACGTTCAAGTCGGAAACGAAAATCACGAGTGTTCACTGGCAGCACTTTGCAAGCGAATGAGTTGACGATGAGTTGACGATGAGTCTTCTGCGATTGTACCCTGCCGACGATGCCAGATGTGCAAGCAGGTATCGGGCAACTCTTTGCAAATCAACGAATCGATTGGTCCCCAAGTCGGGGACCTAAAACGTGTCACGCAGTTTTACGGACGCGTGGCAATTTCGACTGGCGAGACAGCACCCATGTAAGCCATCAAGTCGCTGATTTCTTGCAATGTCAAACTGTCCAGCAATCCACTCGGCATGATGCTGTTGTTGCTCGGCAGAATCTGATCGATTTCAGATTCCGTGATAACCGTCGTTTGATTGTTTGAGTCACGAATGTTGATCGACTGGTCACCGTTCTGGCTGACCATTCCAATCAACGCACGTCCATCGACCGTTAGCACTTTCTTGCTGGCGTATTGGTCACTGACCAAGTGACTCGGGTACAAGATCGATTCTAGGATTTCACGCTTGCTGAAACGTTTGGCAAGTCCGCTAAGTGCTGGGCCAACCGATTCACCATCGCTACCAACGCGGTGGCATTGGTTGCACTTGGCCTTTGCAAAGGCATCGCGGCCAAAGTCGGGGTCGGCACGACGCCCATCATCACTGTCGAGATAGTCGACCAACTGATCAAAGTCCCAACGCGAATCATCTGCCTGTGGCAAATCGGCGGTGGGCCGGTCGGGGTGTGCTTGGGCGTACCATTTTTGCCACGGTCGCATCGTCAACTTGCCCGATGCGTTCTTTTCACTTGGTGGACGCTGCATTCCGGTCCAGTGTTCAAGCAAGCGTTCAACGTTCTCGAAATCACGACCGTCCTCTTCAGCACGAAGCCCCAGGATGATCAATTGACGCAGTGCCATCGGATCGTCGGTCGCCACGCTGACGGTCTGCAACGCCTTCAACACTTCGCCCGAGGTTTCCTCTTCGAGAATGTTCAAGCTGCGAACCAAGTAGTCCCAGTTCTCACCATTCGGGTTCTGAGCCAGAGCCATCGCAATCACCGCGCGACGCTCGGGCTCGGACCGCCAAAGCTTTCGCAAGTAGGCGGCCGAGTCTTCGTCTTTGGCCGTCGCTAACATGGCAATGATGCCGGTTCGCAAACGCCGTTCGACGTCGCCGGGTTGCGGACGTTCGATCAACTGTTGATCCAAACTACGAAGCGTTTCCGCAGTCTTCATATCGATTGGACGCGGAAGTTTGTAAATCGCGGCGAGCGCGGCATTTCGCCATACGGCACCCTGTTCCAAAATCGCGTGGACGTCTTCTTGACTTAGCGATCTCGCGAAGTCACGCGTGACGGCCATCAAGTACATCGACAACGATCCGCTGGTCGCAGCGTTCGCGGTGTTCTCGTAGTACTTCAGAATCTGGAAGCGTTGCTGGGCAGTCCAGTCGTGCGAGAGAAACTGCAAACACATCGCAACAAGAGTTCGATCAACGTTCGGGTTGTCGTCATCATTGATGTAGTCAAGTGCACGCTGGGCAACACCATCGGCTTGCAAATAGGCGCACAAACGAATCAGCTCGTGATTCATACGGTGATCGCCAGCCGGGAATTCCTCGGCCACTTGCTGGCCGAGTGCAACCGCTTTGGATGGATCCACTTTCCCGCGGTGCAAGGCAACTTGGCAAAGACGCAGCGTGTCCACAAAGTCGGCGTCGCTTAAGAAGTCTTTCATCAGTTCGCTTGACCGCTGCAACACTTGCAACGCGGTTGCTTCGGTTGGATCCGAATTGATTAACGCCAACATACCAACAATGCTGATGCGAGGATCGGCACTCGCTAGCACATCGTCCCGCCACTTTCGAGTATCGATGCGTTCAACGACTCGGCGAGCCACGAACGCCAACGTGCGATCGTCTTCACCGAGCAGCGGCAACAGAGCGTCGGCATCCGATGGAATCTGTCCGCTTCGCAGCATCGCTTCACAGGCCGCACGACGCACACGCGAATTACTGTCGCTAAGCATTTCGACCAACTGTGCCGCACTTCGTTTCCCAGGATGCAGCCCCATCAAACGCGCGGCACTTGCCCGGACCGCTTCGTTGGGAGCCTTGCTGAGTTCAAGCACCAAGTCTTCGCTTGGCACGGGGCCGAATAACTGCATTAAATCCATAGCACGAGTTCGGTAGTGCGATGGGTTGTCGTTGCTGTACGCGACACCGGCGACCAACTGGCCCCACTTGTCGCCGAGTTCGCGTTTGATCGCAGCAATTTCTTGCCGCGCCCAAGCCGATTCGAGTTGTGGTTGTCGGATCGCAGCGGCAATGCCGGTCCCCAGGTTCTTCATCCGTTCTGGAATCTCGCCCTTGTAGACAACGCGATAAACGCCGCCGGCGGTTCCACGACCACCAGTGCAGAAATACATGGCACCATCGGGACCGACTTCCAAATCCGTCACATTGAGCGGCTGTCCTTGCAAGAACACTTCGCTGTCAGCGATGTAGCCGCTGCCGCGAGGAGTCAGTCGCACATTCAAGATCCGGCCTTCGGACCAATCGGCCAGGAACAGCGAATTGTGATAACGGACGGGGAACATGTAGTGTTCGTAACAGACAGCGCCGGTTGGGCTGCCGCGTCCGGTGTCCAGCAAGTTAGGCAAGCGGTCAACGTAGTACTCGGGCCATTTTGCCCAACCCGTTCGCCAGCCGAACTCGCCCGCTTCGGTGACATCGTAAAGTGCGGTTGGACGGAACCAAGCGGTATCGACATCGGCTTCCATGTCGGCGTCATGCACAAACATGTTGCCGCCCGGATGGAAAACCAAGTCATAGGCATTGCGAATCCCGCCCGCGACCCGTTCAACAACGCTGCCGTCCGAATTAGTGCGAATGACCGTTCCGCCGGGCGCTTTGACACCCAACGCATGCCCCGCCGGATCTTCATATCGGGGCAGCAAGTCGCCTTCGTAGGCATCGATCAAGGTTTCGCCCGGACCGGTTGCTCCAACGGCTTGAACCTGGCCACCTAGAACAACATAGATCATGCCATCGGGGCCCAATCGAATGCCGTGAGCACCGTGTTCGCCGGGGCTTCCTTTGAGTTTGACGATTGTCTTGACTTCTTCTAGCGTGCCGTTGCGGTCGGCGTCGGTCAGTCGGTACAGCGCGCTGCCATCGGGGCCTTGGCCGGTGACATAGACTTCGCCGTTGAGCGCCAAAATGCCTTGGCACGAGGTCACTTTGTCACAGTAGACGCGAACGTGTTCGGGGATGCCGTCTTCGTCTTTGTCCAACACTAACAACAAAGGGCCGCCTTCTTGTGACAGAATAATGTGGCCAAATTCATTGAACGCCATCGCGATGACGGATCCCGTTTGGTCATCGTCAAGCACGCGTTGAACGCCAAATCCCTTTTGAATTTGAAAACGTTCGCGTTGCTCGGTTTGTGTCTCGGCGACGACGTCTTCATCGCGGTCCCAGGGGGCGGTATCGCCTAGCTTGCCAAACGCCGACGCGGCTCCCCATAGTCGGTCGTTGAAAACAACCGTTTCCCAATTCGCGTCTTCGGTCAGACTGGTTTTCCACGACGGGTCCGAGCTGAACGTGTACCACTTGTCTTGTTTTTCAGGGCGGATCGAAACGCGAGCCGCCAGCGCGGCCGTGTTGCCTTTCGAGTTTGTGACTCGCACGGCAATCATGTTGCGTCCGACTTCCAGCCGATCCGAAATATCGTATTCCTGCATTTCACGTGAAGACGTGCCGCTGCCCACGATGTGGTCATTGACGTACAACTCGTAGTCGTCGTCGGCGGTAATCTCGATACGTCCCTGCGCGGGTACGCGCAAGTTGATCGGCTTGCGAAACAAACACGTTTCGCCTTCAGCGATCGGTTGGTCGAGTGAACTGCCGTCGGCCCAAATCCACTGGGCTTCGTCAGCCCTGGTTTCGAGTGCGGGACCACAAAAGAGCGTCAAAGCGACGCCCAATGTCATCGCAACGCGATGGCAAAGCAAATTTCGAAGCACTTCGGTGGGGAGGCCTTCCATGGCACGATCATCTGTTCGAGGTAGTGACGGCAAAGGTTGCCGTCGGGGCAGGACGGGTCCGCAAGAATCCTGCTTGGAAAGCTAGCCCAAACCCCCGACAGACTGCAAGATCGATCTGGCACGCGTGAAACGCGTAAAAGCTAGTCTCACAGCCATGCCGCTAGCGGATGAAGTGCCCCGATTTGCCACCCTGCTTCTCTAGCAACAAGATCGGCCCAACGGCAATTTCGCGGTCGACCGATTTGACCATGTCGTAAACGGTCAAACACCCGATCGACGCCGCCGTCATCGCCTCCATTTCCACACCTGTCTTGCCCGTTGTTTGCACCGAAACGATGCAACGAAGCCGGTCCGATGCGGGCCAATCGAAATCGACGGTCACCGATTCAACTGGAATCGAATGACAAAGCGGAATCAACATTTGAGTCCACTTGGTTGCCTGGATTGCGGCCAAGCGGGCAACGCTTAGGACGTCCCCTTTCTTCGCCGTTCCGAGGCGAATCATATCGGCGGTCGTATCGAGCATCTGGACCTCGCCCGCCGCAACGGCAATTCGCAACGTCGGCTTTTTTGCGGAAACGTCTACCATGTGAGCGTTGCCATCAGAATCAAAATGCGTGGATTGATTTGTCACGGTATGGTCTGGCCTTCCCACCTAAGCAAACGGTCGATCGATGGACCGCTCCACCGGGTCAGCGGCAAGAGTACGCAAACATCCACATCAACGCAAACCAACAGCACCGCCAGATCTTTGCGTCAAATCTTTGCGTCAAATCGTTCAGCGATACCTCGAATACACGCGACCGCCCGAACACCGACTCGGCTTTGTCTGGTTCCCCGCTTGCGATTTCTAGGGATAATCCGAACCGTACATCCCCATTTAGCCACAGCGACGAAACCATGAGTGATCCCAACACCCCGCTTCCGAATTGCCCGCAGTGCGATTCGGAATACACCTACGAAGACGGTGTTCTGCTGATCTGCCCCACGTGCGCGCACGAGTGGACGGTCGCTGACACAGAAGAAGCCGAAGACGATGCAACACGAGACGCCAATGGAAACGTTCTTGAAAATGGCGACACTGTGGTGGTCATCAAGGACCTAAAGTTCAACGGCGGCGTTGTCAAAGTCGGCACCAAGGTCAGGAACATCCGCATCGTCGATGGCGATCACGACATTGACTGCAAGATTGATGGGATCGGAGCGATGTCGTTGAAATCCGAGTTTGTCAAGAAAGCCTGAATTTCGAAGTTAGGTGTCACCCAAACCGAGCCACTATTTCGACGATTTCGTTTCGGCATCAGTGACAACTTCATCGACAGATTTGTTCAGGTTGGTACGTCCACTTGGCAACATGAACCATGCGGTCAGCGCCACGACGACCAACACCGGTAACCACCAAACCATGCCGCCGCCACTCGATACCGAGGCGTGCCGACTAGAAGCGGGAATCCGCAGGTCAGCGTCGCCGGGATCAGCGATGCCTAGGTCCCTCAGTCCCAATGTCTCGGCCATTCCGGGTGGCAAGTTCGAGGCGACGGTATCCTTTTGTGCGACCAACAGTCTTGCAACACCGTCTGAGTCCAAATCGTTCGTCCGTTTTTTCGATCCCAGGTAACTGAGCACCAGTGGAGCCAGAATTGCCATCAGCGACGTCGACTTATCCGGTCCAATTCCAGTGTGTTTCGACAACACACCGGCAACCGATGCGATGCTGTCACCAAACAGCGACTCGAGCACCGGCCATCCCAAACTCGACAACATGCTGATATCACCCGGCGCTGTATCAGCATCGAACATGCCGGGCAGTTTCTCTAACAGACGCCCGTTGAAGTCGTCCTGACTCAGCATTTTGCCTAACGAATCCGCCCCTTGCGGTGTTGACGCTTTTTTCATCAACCCGCCAAGGATTGCCGGAAAGATCGCGTCAATTCCGAACTTCGCCTGATCACCGCCCAGATCAACTTGCGTCCCGAGTCGACCAACCAGCTCGCCGTCAAAAAGCCTGTAAAGGTCGTCAAGAACGTCGATTGGCATTTGAAAGAACCCTGATGATCGGCCGAACGAGGAATACACACGCCAGTAGTGGCAATTTGCATCCTAACACTCGTCATCCGGTTTCGTGAAGCACTGACGCTATGGGGCAATGACGCTATGGGCAAATATTATCGGCAAATCATAAAAAAAGGCGTCTCACATCTGCGGGGATGTGAGACGCCTATCGACGAGGCTCATTGAGGCTCTTACTTGAAGATCTCAGTTTCGTTATTCGAGTCGAATCCTTTCAACCCGGTTTGGCGAAACTAGACCAATTCTTTCTTTGCACCGACGAGTGTTCGCAGACGTTCAGCCAACAAGTGGGCGTCGAACGGCTTCTTGAACGTTTCGTTGATGCTGCTTCGATCGAAACTCATTGGTTGTCCGTCATCGGGCAACAATGCGATCAAAATAATATCAGTGAAGTCGATATTCTTTCGCAAGTTCTGGCAGATTTGCACTGCCTCGATCTTGCCGATCGAAAAGTCAACGATGATACAATCTGGATTGAAGCTTTCAGCTTGAATGCCAGCCTCGAAACCGCTCGCAGCAACTGCCACTTTGAACGCTTTTTCGGGTGGAAGTTCACGCTTTAGGTTTTCAATCAGCACTTGGTCTTGGGCGACGATCAGGCACTTTGCCATCGCTTCGTCTTCCAAGTCGCCCAAGGGCATACCGTGCTCCTTGAGAAACTTAATCAAGTATTCTCGTGGAATGCGGCGATCCTGTGATCCAGGAATTCGATAGCCTTTCAAACGCCCTGAGTCGAACCATTTTGAAACGGTTCGGGGTGCTACTTTACAGATCTTGGCGACCTGTCCAGTTGTGAAGACCTTCATACTAGGTACTCCATAACGCCTCGTTTAATATTCCCTCGAACAATGGTGCGTCGGTAACCATTGCCCTGTCGGCCTTGCTTCGCGGTACGTTCGTCTGAACAACTGGTCCTGATCAGTCGCCAAGATTGGTTGCGGTGGGTCGCATCCAACCAACACTTGGATCCATCTTCATTTGCCTGTCGCATTGCGTCATGCATGTGAAATTGAATCCAAAGCACAGTTTGAAAGTCCTACGCTGGGTCAGGCCAGCCGGTTTGCATCTTGCGACGCTCGCCTAGCGGGATCCTCGCGGTTTTGTTTAAGACACAAGTTCGCAACGAAACTTTCGTTTCGTCGTAGGGGCAGAAGCTGCAGAACTACAGAGTTCACGGCATCGCATTCCGACCCACACCGATAAATTCACGTCACCCTGCCATCGAAGATGACACGATCACGAACTCGGTGTAACGGAATGCTCGGCCATGAAAACCGATCATCCTCCGGTGAACCCACGATGATGAATCATCGTGAAACCGCCGAACGCGTTTCCCAGAATCCCCCCTGGGTGGACTTCGGATTTTTTGGACAACATTCCTCAGGCGGGCTCTCGAAAGAACACCGCGTCAGAATCGTTCAAACGATCCCCATCCGAGACATAGTGTCGAGTAAAACCGGGCTAACTCTTTAGTGCGTTTGAATGAGAACAAGCACTATGACCGGTTTCTTCGGCCGTCGAACAATCACTCCGATCAATCCTAGCGGGTAAGCAAGCCCCAAAAGACCGCAAAACCCATAGAATCAGACGCAATTGGTCTTGCATTGATTCCCCAATTTCCGCCGAACGGCAGCGGAAAGTTTTTTTCAGTTCATCGATCGTTCACAGGCCTTCGGAGCTAACTTTTGAGCTTCCGCGGCGTTGCTAATCGGTTGATCCTACCCATCTCAACATTCCCTGTCCTACAACCCTGTGATCGAATCACCATGGAAGCCTCTGCCCGCCGTTATTTTGAAGACGCAATTGCCACCCCAAGTCCGTCTGGTTTCGAAGAACGAATTCAGCAACTGACCAACGACTACATTTCGCCATCGGCCGACGAAGTGCGAATCGATTTACACGGCAACCTGATCGCGTCGGCAGGCAACACCGACGGGCCACGACTGATGTACGCCGGCCACTGTGACCAAATCGGGATGTTGGTCTCGTTCATCGACGACCTCGGTTTTCTGTACGCGCAAACGATTGGTGGTTGGGACCCCCAACAATTGATCGGACAAGCGATGACCGTGTGGACTGACGCAGGCGCCGTCCCCGCAGTGATCAGCCGAAAACCAATTCACTTGCTCAATTCCAAAGAACGTTTGAAGGTCGTCGAACTCAACGAGCTTTGGCTTGACATCGGCGCCAAAGACAAAGCGGAAGCTCAGTCGGTGGTGCGCGTTGGTGATCCAATCACTTTGGAACTGAGTCACCGGACTTTGTTGCACGACCGGGTTAGCGGCCCCGGCATGGATAACAAGACCGGCATGTGGACGGTCATCGAGGCGATGCGACGAGCCACCAGCCGGTCCAAGCCGCTGGACTGTCACCTGCACAGCGTCGCAACGGTTCAAGAAGAAATCGGGCTGCGGGGTGCCAAAACGGCCGCCGGCAGCATCAACCCGACTGTCGCGATTGCCGTTGACGTTACTCACGCGTCGGATTGCCCCACGATCGAAAAACAAAAGTTCGGTGACATCTCGATCGGCGGCGGCCCAGCGATCTTTCGTGGCCCGAATATCAATCGAAAGGTCGCCGAACGATTGATCGAGCTGTGCGAGTCGAACTCGATTCCCTACCAATTAGCCGCGGTTGGAAAAGCGACCGCCAACGATGCCAATGCCCTGCAAGTCCATGGCGGCGGCGTCGCAACTGGTCTAGTCGCGATCCCCAATCGCTACATGCACTCGGCAGTCGAAGTCATATCCATGGATGACATCGATCACGCGGCCGAACTGCTGGCATTGTTCGCTGCCTCGTATTCAAGCGAAGACGACTTCACGCCTAGCATTTAGCCCAGATCACGCTTGCTGATAAAACACGTCCGACACGTCGTGGAAAGACGCCAGCGTGCATCCGAGGCTAGGGAATCAGGGATCGCAAAGGTCATGAACGAAAATGGGCACGATCAGCACGGATGGTGCCCAACCGTGCTACGATAAGCCGCAGTGGCGGTGGTGAATCCGCTACCGATTCCAATCCCGCTTCCTGCCTCGAAAGGCGAGTATCATGGCACGAGTATTGTTGGTAGAAGACTCGCCGACTCAAGCAGTCGAAATGAGAATGTTGCTTGAAGAAGGAACGCACAGCGTCATCCACGCAGGCAACGGACGTCTCGCTCTCGATGCTCTCGCCGAACATGTAGTCGACGTGGTCGTGACGGACCTCGAGATGCCAGAGATGAACGGGCTCGAATTGGTCGAAGCGATGAGCTTGGACTATTCGCACATCCCGGCGGTGTTGGTGACGGCCCGTGGAAGTGAGGAGTTGGCGTCCAAAGCGCTTCAGCAAGGCGCCGCTGGCTACGTTCCCAAGAACCACATTCAGTCGCTGTTGAACGACACGATCGTTGAAGTGCTGGGCGTGATTCGCACGGATGCAAGTTTTGCAAAACTGATTTCGACGCTTCAAAAGAACGTGTTCGTCTTTGACATGCCCAACGATGCCACGTTGATTTCGCCAACGATCGCGTTGCTGATTCAAGTGGCCTCGGGCATGGAACTGCTAAACGGCAGCGACTTGGTCAGGTTCGGTACTGCTGTCGAACATGCCTTGCTCAACGCGATGTATCGCGGAAATCTATCGCTCGGGCCATCAGTCACGCCGCCTCACCGTGCGATCATCTACGACGATGCCACCACTGACTTGGTCGAAAGTCGCAAGCAGACGGCGCCGTACAAGGATCGCCACGTGCACGTCGAAGCAACAGCAAGCAAAGACGAAATTCGCGTCGTCGTGCGTGATGAAGGTAAGGGGTTCAACACTTCTGAATTGCCATCACGCGAAGACGCCCAGGTGCTGGACACCGAATCGGGACGTGGGCTTGTCTTGATGCGCAGCTTCACGGACGAATTAATTTTCAATTCCACCGGCAACGAAGTCACGATGATCAAACGTTGCAAATAACGATTGTCTACGGATCCTAAACGCCACGCCGAAAGCCAAAGCGATGGAATCGGAAAGCCCAAAATCTGATGAAACCGAACTCGCTCAGTCCCGTTCGACGTACCAGGCGCTCGTTAACACGCTGCCGCTAAGTTTGTTGATCAAGGATTCGTCGGGACGGCGGTTGTTCGCCAACCGAGCGTACCTGCAATTCCGGCAAACAACGCTGGAAGAAACCGTCGGAAAGGTAGACGCTGATCTGTTCCCGGCCGATTTGGCGAAAGCTTATCGCGACGACGATTTGTCGGTCATGGAAAGCGGAAAAGCAGTTCACAACGTCGAAGAAACGTCAGATCGGCACGGCAACCGATCCTGGATCGAACGCATCAAGAGCCCCGTTTTCGATCCCGATGGAAATGTAATCGGGATCCAAGTGCTGTTCTGGGATGTTTCCGACCGAGTCCTCGCCGAACAAGCACTGCAGCTCGAAAAAGACTTGCTCGGCACGTTGTTGCAGCACATCCCGGATTCGATTTACTTCAAGGATCGCGACAGTCGCTTCGTTCGCATCAGTGAAGCGATGGCAAGCAAGTTTGGTTTGACCAATGCAGATGCAGCCATTGGCTTGACCGATGCCGACATTTTCACCGGCCTGCACGCCGAACAGGCGCGTGTGGACGAGGTTCGCATCATGGAGACGCGCGAACCGTTGGTTGATCGGATCGAACGCGAAACTTGGGCGGAACACGACGACACTTGGTGCCTTTCGACCAAGATGCCGATGATTGACAAAGACAACGAAGTCATTGGCACTTTTGGGATTTCTCGCGACATCACCGAGCTGAAAGCGTCTCAGGATGCGCTCAAAAAAGCTCTCGAATTGGCCGACCAAGCGAACCGTGCCAAGAGCGATTTCTTGGCCAACATGAGCCACGAAATTCGCACTCCGATGAACGCAATCATCGGCATTTCTGAGCTGCTTTCGCAAACCGCATTGAATCCCGAGCAGGCCGATTACAACCAATTGGTGCGTGATTCAGCGGATTCACTGCTGCGACTCTTGAACGACATTTTGGATTTTTCGAAGATCGAAGCTCGCAAGCTTGAACTCGAATCAATTCCCTTTTCGATCCGAGATTTGGTTGAAAAAACTGGTCGAACCCTATCGCTGCGGGCGGCAGAAAAAGGATTGGAACTAGCCTGCCGAGTCGCCTCGGACTTGCCTGACCAGTTGATGGGCGACCCGGGCAGAATTCGACAAATTCTGATCAACCTGATCGGCAATGCGATCAAGTTCACCGACGAGGGCGAAGTTCTGGTCGAAGTCTGTAAAGGCAATTGCGAAGACGCCTTGACCGAAGCACCAAACGATTCGACACCGGTGTGCTTCCGCGTTCAGGACACCGGCATTGGCATCCCCGAGAACAAGCTCGCCTCCGTTTTGGATGCGTTCACTCAGGCGGACACGTCAACCACTCGACGATTCGGTGGAACGGGACTCGGACTAGCGATCACGAAACAATTGGTCGAGTTGATGCATGGACAACTGCAACTTGAATCAACCGTTGGCAAAGGCACCACGTTCTATTTTACCGCCCACCTACCTAAGGCTCCATCAGCGACCGTAACCCCGGTTTCGCGGCTAAAGGAACTGACCAATCTGCCAGTCTTGGTGGTCGACGATAACGAAACGAACCGGCGGATCTTGAAAGAGATCATGACGGCTTGGAAACTGTCGCCGACACTTGCCGACAGCGGAGCATCGGCGATGGAAGAAGTCGACCTAGCGAGGGATCGAGGCGAGCCGTTTTCGATGGTCATCCTGGACTGCATGATGCCAGGCATGGACGGGTTCGAAGTCGCACACCGCATCCGCCAAAAGTGTGATGCCGAAACGACCAAACTGATTATCCTGTCGTCCGCGGATCGACAAGAAGACGTTCAGCGATGCGGCGAATTGGGGATCGCTCGTTACTTGATCAAACCCGTCGTTCAGTCAGAGCTGCTGGACACGGTCTTACAGGTCATGGGAATCCAGCAGTTCGGGCAGGACCAACCAGAGGAGTCCCAGGTCGCTTGCCCGCCTTTGAAAGTCTTGGTCGCCGAAGACGGGCTAGCCAATCAGCATGTCGCCGTTGGCATGTTGAAGGCCGGCGGGCACCTTGCGGTGGTCGCCAACGACGGGCGAGAAACAGTCTCGCGTTGGCAAGCCGAACCGTTCGATGTCATCTTGATGGACATGCACATGCCGGTGATGGACGGCATCGAAGCGACGTTGCAAATCCGTGCGGCCGAAGAACAAACCGGCAACCACATTCCGATCATTGCGGTCACCGCCGCGGCGATGAAAGAGGATGCGGACGCGTGCTTGAAAGCCGGAATGGACGCGCACTTGGCAAAGCCGATCCACCCACGTCGGTTGCAGGAAATGCTGGCCGAATTTGCGCCTGAACACCCTATCCGATCCTCGAACACCGCCGATGAACCGGCTGATGATGACACGGCACCGTCAAGCATCCTGTCGAACAATAGCGGCAGTCGCTCGACGGCACGCTGGGATGCAATTTCAGAGTCCGTTGATGGATCGATCGACTTGCGGGCTTCGGCAACAAGGGTGCCTGGAGG